>CAJJBS010000051.1 GCA_905182385.1 Fidelibacterota bacterium TCS55 | reverse complement strand
TCTTTTATATCAATATCCTCAGGCGCTAGGAATGAAAGACGATCTAGTTCATCCATTTGTAAATCTATCATACCTTGCTTTTCATATGAGAAGGCAAGTCTTTTTCTCAAGTCTATATTATCAGGTAAAAATGTTAGTCCTTTTAAAAGGACAGTTGCTGAACTATCATATTTACCCATGTATTCATACGCAATAGCATAATAAAGATATACTTCTTGAGGATCATCACGATCACAACCTAAATCAGTTAATTCGTCATAGGCTCTGACAGTTGACTCCCAATCTCGATTCTTATAAAACTCTGCAGCACTACTAAACACACGAGGGCATCTTACCTGCCTTATTGAGTCTTGACGTGCTTGCTCAGCTAAATTTTCATCTGCATCTGATTGTTCAGGAGGTGCGCACATCGTCATGAAAATTGATGCCACACCTAATAAAAATAAATTTTGGAATATATTGTTTCTTCTCATTGTTTAGCTCTCCTTCTAAGGAACCATCTATCCCCTAGACTCACTCCTATAGTAATTTCTTTAAATAATTCTTTTTGACCGTAAGTAATTGATCGATTGCCATTGCGATATGAAAAATCTATTTGGTTACTCGAAGTACCAAATTTAAAGCCAAAGCCTACAGATATACCATTCTCAATTAATGATTTTCCTGAATATATTAATTTGTATTTATCTTGATAAGCACCTACTCTAAAAGTGATCTGATCTTGCCAAGCTCTAGCATTTAAATTTCCAAACCTTATAATACCTCCACCAAAATGGAATTTACTTCCTATCTTATCATTGAAAATTGATGAATAATTAGTATTAGTAGCTTCATCATTCCACATTTGAAGCTCGGTAAACATATTTAAATCATTTTTAAATGCTAAATTAACACCAAAACTAAAGCTATTCGGAGAGTACATATTATTTATTGAAGTAGTGTCTGCAACTAAGTCATCTGGATAATCATTTGAATCAAATGAATAACTCTTATTACTATCTTCATAAAAGTCAAATTGATATAGTTTACCTGAGATTGAATTATTTGTTAAACCAACTTTAGCATAAGTGGATATTGATAGAGAATTGTCACTGTAGAGTAATCCAGCAAAATCAAAATCAAAAGTTGAACCAGTATAAGTACGAAGATTAAACATTCTATAGTATGTATTATTAATAATTGCAGATTGTTCATCTCTTGAAGATCCAAATAGATAATTCACAGAAACGCCTAAGCCCATTATGCTATTTAAAGGAAAAGCTAATCCTAGAGAGGCTTCCATTATTCCTCCGCCAGAACGAAATTCTTTATTTGAAGAAACATCTTTTCCATTAAAATTAAAAGAGACTGTATCAGTAGTGAAAAAAGAATTATGATTATTAAGAGGTTTTACTGTTAAACCTAACGCATATCTTTCACGAATTGGTATTACAAATTGTAATTTGTTAAACCTAGAAGCTTGATTCATAATATTGGAGTTTTTAATACCATAGGCTTGATTTAAATATGAACCAGTAACATAAGTAAAGTTAAGACCAGGCCATGTGGCTGTATTATCCATTGAAACTTCAGGCTGGAAAGAAGGTATTAAGCCTATACTTCCCGCACCATTAACGGATGAATGAAAAGAAGTTCTAGTTAAGCCTAAACCATATCCATTAAAGGTTGATTGAGTAACCGCAATAGAGGAGATTAGTAAACATAATCTTATAAAATTATTTAACATAAATAATTCTTAAAACTGGATATAAAGTATTACTATTTAAATTATGAAATTGTATGGTTTTAAAAGGGTCACTGTTTGGACTAGATTGCAACTTAAAACCATAATTAACTTTTACACCACGTCCATAATCAGTTGATATTTTTCGATAATCAATCTTTAATTTATTATCAATAAGTGAGGCTGATGAAAGATAATTTAATTCGACATCATATGGATCAATCTCAAAAATATTAAATTTATCAAAGTCAGCTTCACTTGTGATTGGATATGATGATACAGAATAACCAATTAAAGTATCATCATTTATTCTATAATAAACTAAATCTGCAGAACTAATAATAGATCTTTTCGGTAATTCCCAACCCTCCATATCTACCAATAACAAAGATCGCATTCCTTTAGCGAGACCAACAGAAAGATTATATGTGTCAGAGCTTGAAACGTTTGGCTTATTAATTATAGAGACATCTTGAGATGAATAATACGTATGAAAAGATGTATCTACACCAACAGAATCAGATGAAAACTCACGATAATAAACTCTTAATTTAGGTGGACTTGAAGAATTGTTAGAACTAAATAATTTAAATTCAGATGAGCTTTCATTGGTCAATTCCACTAAAAAAGATGAGTTAAAACTTGTTATAGATGTATCTTTAAATGTATTAATAATTGTCGTATCCATTAGAAAATTTAATTTTAGCTGAGTTGTTACTGAATCAATAGAATAACTAGAAATAGTTGATGATGAAATAACAGATGATGCAATTGATTGATCAAAATTAGTATAATTTGTAGTTGATTCATTAAAAATAGAATCACCATAATTAGGAAAATATCTAAGTTGAAAATCTACATTTTTTTCAATACTATCGGAAACAAAACTCATAATTAATTTCATACTATCAGCTACAATCAATGAATCATTATAATAGTCAAAAGTGTAAAGGTTTGTACTATCTATATTGCTAAAACGAATAAGATTATATAAAAAACTAAATTCTTCTTTTTTACCAAAATAAAGGAATTCATGCGAACCTATATCAGGAGGAACCTGATATGATATTGTATTAATAACTGGAAAAGATACTGTATCAATAGATAAGGGTATATTAGTAACGCTGTTATCTATAGGAATAGCCACTTCTTCACAAGCTGAGAAGAATATAATCCCTAGTAAATAGTAAATAAAATATTTCTTATAACTTTTATTCATATAATCAACACATAAATAAGTGATACTACGAGGAATTAAGCGAAATGTTCTGTCAGTTGATCATTTAGAGCAGTAGCCGTAATACTAAAATCAGGGTTTTCATCATCATCAATTTTAATAGAAACAAGTTTCTTTTTATTTGATTTTATTAAAGGAAGTTCTAATAGTTTTTTAGTTATATTATTTGAAGGCGTATCAACTGCAATAATTAGATCTGCATAGGGAGCTGCTGCCTCGTAACAATTGATGGAATCACCTTTTAAATTCTTCGGTAGTTTAACGCCCACCTTATCATAAGATTCACGACTAAAAATAGAATGCTCATCCACTGAATGTACGGTTAACACAGTTTTAATTTTTCCATAGAAATCTTTTTTATCATATATCTGTTGATAGATAAGAGGCACAGCTGCGCTTTGCCAATCATTGCAAATTATTACATCAGGTTTCCAAAAAAGATGCGGTAGAGTTGCAATTGCAGCTTTAGAAAAATAGTTGTACCGATCATCATTATCAGTTAACACACGACCATTCTTTGATTTATAAAGTAAAGTTGTTAACTGTTTAAATAGTTCAATATTTTCTAAAAAATATACTTGAACTCTAGTTTTTGGTATAAATGCACTTTTAGCAGAAGTCATCACCTCTTCACCATCAAATTCAAATTCAATTTCACGAAGACGAATAACTTCTCTTAAAATATATTTCCTCTCACTTACAAAGCCATACTTAGGTATCATAATTCTAATATCATGGCCTAAATTCTGAAGAGCATAAGGTATATGAACAGAATATTTTCCAAGATGTGATGTGCTAGCGAAAGGGTCAATCTCAGTAGTGAGGTAAAATAATTTTAAAGGCATAGGTGGTTTTTCTGTACTTACTGTACTTTAAGTTGCTTAAGAGATTCTCTGGCTTTTTCATAAAACTCAGAACCAGGAAAATAATCAGTTAATCTTTGATACTCTTCTCGAGCCTTTTCAATATTACCCATACTTCTGTGACAATGTCCTAATTTTAATTGAGCATCATCATCCTTATCTGTACCAGCAAAAGTAAAAACTTTTTCAAATTCAATAACTGCACGCTTATAATTTTTCATTGTATAGTAACACTCTGCTAGCCAATATTGACTATTATCAGCTAAGTCATTACCAGGATCGCTCATTACTAAACCAGAGAAACCTGTAACAGCTTTCTCAAACTTACCATTTTGATAAGAAGAAAGCGCTTCTATATAAATTCTTTTATAATCAGAAGGACTTATTTTTGCACTTACTTTATCATTCCCCCTATTAGTTTTCAGGTTGTACATCTCGGTAAAACTATTTGTAAGTGTTACAATTTTATTCTCAATCATAACAAGTTGAGCTAAAATTTCAAAATTAACACTGTCTATATAAGCTGTCTTATCTTCAATTAAACGCATTTTATTCTGTATCGTATTAATTCTATTAATTAAAAGTATAGCTACAGAATCTGTTTGCTCTTTAGCTTTTAAATTTGCTTTAAGTGCATTTTGAAGCTCTGGTAATAACATCCGGATTTGAGTATCCAAAGAATCTACACGAACATTTTCTCTATCTATCTTAGCATTAAGTCTTTTCATTTCACGTTTCGTAGCCGAATCTTGAGCTGATAAGAACACAAATGAGAAAACAATTATAAAAGATAAAATTGATTTAGTTAACTTATTAATCATATACACATATATTTAAATTATTGAATGCAATACTAATCTTTAATTTACCTCTTTTAAACCTTTACCGTCATTATCTTTTTAAAAGAGTTAATAAACATCATCTCGACCAAAATTAAGGATCAACCCTAGCATCATAAAAGACGATAATAAAAATGAACCTCCATAAGAGATAAAAGGTAAAGGTAGTCCTTTTACAGGCATTAAACCAGATGCCATCGCACTATTCACAAAAATATGTGACATGAAGATTGATGCTATTCCAATAAGTGTCAATCCTGAGAATCTATCTTTTGTAGTTATAGCTAAACGAAGGATTTTAAATATAAACCAGAAAAATAAAGAAAGCATAAAGAATAATGCAATAAAGCCTAATTCTTCACCAATAGCACTAACGATAAAATCTGACTCTTGAACAGGAAGAAATTTTAAATGAGTTTGAGTTCCCTGTCCCCAACCTTTGCCTAATAGACCGCCCGATCCTAAAGCAGTTTTACTTTGAATAATATGATAACCTGCGCCAAGCGGGTCTGTTTCAGGATTTATAAATGTTAGGACTCTATTCTGCTGATAAGGTCTTAATGAATCCCAAACCAAAGGGAATATTAAGCCTAAAAAAATATTGCTAAAATAAAGACCTATAGCATTTAGAAGCTTTGGTTTCGATACGTAGATAATAATTCCTAGAAAGAATGCCCAAAGTGAAAAAACAAACACATTAAATGCTGAAAGAATACTTAACAAAGGTGCTATAATAAGAAATAGATGAAAAGGTCTAGCGCCAACCCAAAACAACATTGGTAGAACTGGTGACATCATGACAAAAGCCGTGCCAAGGTCAGGTTGATTCAATACAATTATTGTAGGAATCAGAGCAATAATAAATGGGATAATATTAGAATTGAAATGATTCATTTGTAAATTGTTATAAGATAAATATCTAGCGAGGACTAAAACAACAATCCACTTTGATAGCTCTGAGGGTTGAAAATCAAATGGAAGGCCAAAATTTATCCATCTGTAAGTACCTGCAACTTTATCACCTAAAAAAGGTAATAAGACAGAAATAATAGCTAAAATATAAAAAAAATATATATACTTATGAATTAAACGTTTAGATAAAACTGTCATTATTATTAGCATAATGAATGATGGGATTAAAAAAAATAATTGTTTAGTAAAAGCGTTGGGAGGTTCTTGCACTTGAACCATCGCAATACTATATAATGAAAATAAACCTAATAAAAGTAAAAAAAATACAGGAATTAGAGATGTAGTGGGTGATTCTTTTAATTTTTGCCATATTTCTAAAAACATTGTTAATTATTTGCTACTGTAATATCTGATTTAAAATATTCATTAAAAATTCTCCTTGCTATTGGCGCTGCAGTCTCACCGCCATGCCCACCATTCTCAAGCATTATCACTACTGAAATTAGTTTATCATTTTTACGTCCATAACCTATAAACCAAGCATGTGGCTCACCATGCGGATTTTCTGCAGTGCCTGTTTTGCCTGAAATAAGTAAATTTTTAATTTTTGGGTTTGCTCCACGTCCTGTTCCTTTTGAATCATTTACAACTCGAATCATAGATTTTTCTATAAATTCCCAAGTTTTTTTACGAATATTTAATCTATTAATTTTTTTGTAATCA
>CAJJBS010000050.1 GCA_905182385.1 Fidelibacterota bacterium TCS55 | reverse complement strand
TAAATAAACAACCGGAAGCTCCAGCACCTATATTTGTTCTAGTATCCTTTTTATTTTTTTGACTTGCTTCTTCTTTAGCCGCATTAATAATCGATAAATAGCTAGGACTGTTTAAGGAATTATTAATTTTAGTTTCAGAATTTTTAACATTGGTTGTATTATTAGATTTTAATGCTGGTATATCTTCGATTGGTTCACCTGTGACTGGATCATACTTCGTTATTTTTATTAGCTCACCAGTAGTGGGGTCATACTTTTGCTCTTCAATTAATTCGCCTGTCTTTGGATCATATTTTTGAGAGAAAGCAATCGAAAAAATGAGAAAGATTAGTAAATACTTTAATAATTTCATTGTTAGCTCATTTAAAATTCAAAAAATTCCCAATAAATGTCTAAGAATGGCTGCTGAAAATGAACACCAATTCGAAAATTTTCATTAACTGCATACAGTATGCCAAAATCAAAATCTACTAAACTTTCTTTTCCTCTTATAGAGTCAATAGATAGTGGTTGAGAACCATCAGAGCCAATATAATCTTCAAAAGCAGTACCCGCATTCAAGGTTTTGTATCCATTATCAGCCCACATAGAAGCAACAAACTTTAAGTCTTTCCTTAAATCATAGTCTAAACTTGCCCAAAGCCTAAAAGGAACTTTGAAAGATTTATCCCATGAATATTCTTCTTTTATATATTTATCTCTATTAGAAAAAGCATTCGTTACTTTTGCACCTAAATTCCAGCCAACTTTTCCTCGACCTGATGGATTAATTCGACTAGATGAAAATACTAAGTAAGCTTCTGCATACATTGAATTATCTGGTAATAGTGAATCAGGTTTCATTACATCCTCTAATTCTAAGTCAGAATCGTTTAATGTTCTCTCTCCAGGTAGTTTAATCGCGTGTGAATATTTCCCAATAATTGATTTGATAGGATATGAACGATGAAAACCAAGTCCAAAGGCCATACTTTTTTCAGAATCAGCACTCTTCTTATGATAAAAACGCATCTTAGGATGTAAATTTAAATCTCCATTAAAATTTGAAGCATATTTTGTTGTTAACATAAAACGGTCCGTCAATCCATATCCCAATGACATTCCACTAATATAAAATGTGTTTGGGCTAAGAGGTGTAGCAGTCGGATCTAAAAAAACACTTAGGAGTACAGCCTCACCAGTATAGAATTTTTTACGTGCTTCTGTTTTTTTATCTAGTATACCGCCATGGAATCGACTCATTTTCTCTATATTTCTTTTATCAATAGTCGCATCACCGTATTGAGTTCTAATCTTAAATTCTTCTTCATCTTCGGAAAGAACATTTCCAACAAACTTTTCACCTTTTTTATTCGTAATCTCAGCAGTTTCAGCTAAAAATTCAGTTTTAGGAATTTTAAATTCACCCGATTCAGTCGAAAGTGTAACCACTTCATTGTCTACATTTATTATTTCACCTTCACTTATTGAACCATCTTTAAAATGAAACCTTTTTTTCATACCTTCTTCTAAAACACTGGCGGCTGTTAATAACGCTTTTTTCTCAGCCTTAGATAATTGTGATTCTTTTCCAACAACTGATCTTGACATGATTGATGCTTTTGAAATTGCACCACTTTGAAAGTCAGTAATTAAAGAGGCACCTTGAGCCTGTGATAGTTTGTTAAGAGGTTGACCATAACGTTGTATTATATAGGCTTCAAGATCAGATTCTGACATTCCAGAATCTTTAGATAAATTTTTAATTGCTTTTTGCTGACCAAAAAATATTTGATCTGCTTGAGCATAGAGCAATGAACAAACCATAAATATGGTAATAATAATTGTAGATTTAAAATATTTCATTTTCTGCTCTCCTTATAAATATAAAATTACTAACTAAAACTACTAATAATATAAATATTAATTAATAAAATAATTCATATTACTTGAATAATATTAACTATTTACTTTATATTATTCAAGTAATATTTATAATTATGAATACAGTTCAAAATATAATATCGAAAGTGATGAGCCATTTTGGATTCCGTCACAAGTATCAAGTCGCAGAATACTTTGGTGTTTCGCCTCAAGCTCTTAGCACTTGGCTAACTACTGGGAAAATTCCATCTAGGCATATTTTAAAAGTTCGTTCAGAAATTCAAGAAACTGTAATCCCCGAGCCTCAAGATTCATCAATTGAAGAAAATAAAACTGTAATTGATTATTTGATTAATGAGAATGTTCGTTTAAAAAATAAAGTTTTAAAACTTAATGCTAAAATTCAAAATCTTCAATCACATCAAACTGAAGATGATCTATTTGAAAGAATAAATTCTCGGTCGCTTATTCTTGTGGGTCGTCTTTCTGATGGGATGATTACAGAAGCTTCTGGAAATTGGTATGAATCAATGGGTTACTTAGAGAATGATTTAATTAATCATAAATATGAAGATGGTTTTATACACCCTGATGATCAAGTTAAAATTAAAAACAATCAGATGAATATTCTTAAATCAACAGGAATTAAAGAGTCTAGGTTTAGTACCATTAGGCGATGGAAACATGGCAAAAAAGGTAACTATGTTATGCTAAGCATGGTATGGTATATTAATGTTGAAAAAGACCAAGTAGAGATTATTGCTAAACCAATTGATACAGATTTAGATTCAAACTATTTAAAAAACTAGAAACATTTATTAAATTAAAACGTTTATATTCTTAAAAGGAGATCCTCATGAAAAAAAAATCCTTAACTTTATTAAGTTTCTTATTTTTAAGTGCATGCAGTAATGCACCGCAACAGACAAGCAACAACCTTACATTAGGATTAGTTCAGTCCTCTGTAACAAAAGGAGCAAATCAAGTTGATGTAACTAAAATCTTGGGAGCACCCAATATTATCTCAAGGGACAAGCAAGGAAATGAGACTTGGGTATATGATCGTATATCAAGGACAAAAAAATCAAGTAGTATGGCAGGATTCGGATTTGGTGCAATAGGTGCCTGGCTGGGAGCTGGTGGAGGATCTAGATCTTCAGACACTTCTTCGTCGAAATCTCTAACAGTGATTATTACTTTTGATGATAATAAAAATGTACTAGACTATGCTTATCAAGGATTAGAATTTTAAATGATAACTCGAATTAGCAATCCTAAATCTAAGATCGGACGCCTATTATTAATTTGTTTATTAGGTTCTCTTATTTTAGGGATTTCAGGATGTGCCAATTCACCTCGAGCTGAAAAACCACCTGCATCTATTGCAAGAGCCATGGAAACAAAAGTTTTTCCAGGAGACTTAAGAACTGTATTAAAAGCATCCATCAATTCATTGCAAGATATGGATTATACTATATCGGTATTGAATTCAGATATAGGTCTCATCACAGCAAATAGAACCACTGAATATCAAAGAGCAGAGCTCGCTAGTGAGACTCCTGAAGAAGGAATGTCCGATGGTCAAAAAGCATGCTTAGCTGTTGGTGCTATTGCTATCGTCGCAATAATATTTACATCTATATTTGATGGAGATGATGATGGAGATTCAAATCCAATTATATTTAATGATAGTGATGATGGACCTGATGGACCAAAAATCTACCGATATAGAATTACAATTAATTTAACAGAGCTAAAAAATAATGAAACTAATGTACGTGTAAGCGCCAGCGGAGAAGTTGAACAAGATGGGAAAATTCTATCTACAGGCGGTGTACATGAACTTGAATTTTTTCAAAGATTTTTCACTGGTATGAATCAAGGGCTCTTCTTAGATCAAAACCTACCCATCAATAATTAATCAGGAGGTTTCTCTCCAGTAAGGATCAAAGTTCCTCCCCATTTATCTTTTTGACCTTCCCTCCAAGTTAAAACATTAACTAATCCAGCTTTAATAAATCCATTAGACCATTCTTCTTCAGATAGCCTTGTCATTATTGAGATTCCACAATCTAAAGGCCAAGATTCACTTGGTTTATTTTCTTTGTAATAATCAATACCTATAATCAACCTACCTTTAGGCTGGAGCCAATTCTTTACAACGTGATCAATTAGCTTTATGGGATTATTAACATAATAAAAAACCTCCATTGAAAAAATTAAATCTACTTTTTCATCAGGTATCCAATTAATTATCTCTTCACATTCATATGTATTTTTATTATCGATTGAAATAGCTTTTTCGATCATTGATGTAGAGCCATCAATACCAATAGCTTTACTGCAGAGGGGATGATCTCCAACCATTCTAACTACCCATCCATTACCGCAGCCTGAATCAATAAATGTAAAGGGGTCATCAATGTTTTTAAAGGTAAAATTAAGCATAGCATTAACAGATTTAGCATGACCTTTGGCCATTGCTTCATCTCTGCCTTCTTCAGCCCATCTTGTAAAAACTTCAATAGGTAGTTTCATATTAGATGTCAAAAAACGACCTTTAGGACATATTTTAAAATATTATAATTCTTCTAAAATATCTTTTGCATGAGTTTTAACACTCACTTTTTGATAAGTCTTTTCGATTACACCTTTTTCATCAATGATATAAGTACATCTAGCAATTCCTTCATACTCTCTACCATACATTTTCTTTGGTACCCAAGTCTTGTACGCTTTTAATGTATCTTTTTGTTCATCCGAAAGCATCAAATATTGAAAGTTTTGCTTTTCACAAAAGTTTTTTTGCTTTTTAGAAGAGTCTGCACTCATCCCAATAATAATCATATTTTTGTCTGCAAATTTTTTGAGTTCATCACGGAACCCTTGTCCTTCGATTGTTCATCCCGGTGTACTTGCCTTTGGGAAAAACCAAAGCACTACTTTCTTGCCTAAAAAATCACCAAGCGAAACATTCTCTCCGTTTTGATCCGGGAGATTGAAATCTGGTGCTTTTATACCAACATCTAACATTTTGACTCCTAATTTTTTAATTCAATTTTTGACCAGATCATCCGATCATCATTATTAATTACCATATCATGAACAGTTTGGATTCCTTTTTTTTGCCCATTCCAAACTAATGTATCTAGAGCTTCATTTATATTAACCCATTTATAAGATATATGTTCTTCAGAAAGAATAATGTTTTCTGAATCTACTTCAATTCCAAATACTGGAACAAGGTTGATACGGTCACCATGAGCTTCATAAAACTTACTAACATGATCAGCAACGAACATATTTATAGGACTTAAGCCTGTTTCTTCTTCTAATTCACGTATAGCTGCCTCAGATGAAGTCTCACCTTCTTCTATTTTGCCAGCTACGCCTTGCCATAGGTGTTCGTAAATCTTATTTAAGTTTCTTTTCATGAGTAAAAAAAGAATACCCTTGGCTGTATAACGATAAACATAGCAATCCACGACTCTTACTTTTACTTCATTCATTTCAATTTACAGCATATGATCCAAATTCAAATTTATACCCAGCTTTTAATAATTCAGGGATTTTAGTCTCTAAGACTTTTAAAGTATTTGGTCTTGCATGCCCAATCCCAATCCCAATGCCTCTTTTTTTCGCAAAAGCAACTAATTCATCTAATTGAGCTGATATTTGATCAATTGATGGATTATTATCTAAAAATACATGGCGACTTGCAGTAGGAACACCTATAGATCTCATTGATTTTTCGCCAACAGTATTTGCTGCTGTACGACTATCTAAAAAGTATTTATCTCTCTCCTTTAAAACAGAGGCTACAACACTCATTATTTTACCATCAGTTGTCGCTTTTGACCCTTGGTGATTGTTCATGCCTACCGCTGAAGGAATTTCTTTGAGTACTTCATTAATTCGCCATTCAACTTCTTCACTAGTCATTCCAGTTTTTATTTTATATTCTTCTTCACCAGACGTTACCACGCTTGACTCCATAGGCATATGAATAATGACTTCTTTACCTGCATTAATTGCTTTTTCAGCAAATATCTTACTTTGAGAGTGCCCAGGAATAATTGCACATGTGATGGGAATATTTAATTTTAAAAAACCATCTGAAATCAAATCGTTTCGATAACCAAAATCATCAATTATAAGTACAATTGTTCCAAGAGGTTCTTTCAAAATTTGAAGATCAATTGAACTTGAGTCCTCTTCAACAATAATAGTTGGAGTTAAGTCTCTTTTTTGTCCAATTGAATCAAGTTTTCTTAAAGCTGAATAATTACTAATTAAAAGAAAGATTACAGTAATTGATAAAAAAATAGTAACGCGTTTGTACATAATTTTATCAATCATGGCAATCGAATTGATATATCTAACATCTGAGGTCTTCCTAAATGCTGATCTCCCCATTGGAAACCATACGTAATTGTATAAATACCCAATAAAAAGCTTACACCACCAGATATACTTTTCATTCCTTTTGTCATGGTTGAAGTTCCACCAAAAACTAGATTTTTATATTGTGAATGCCCACCCGCATAATAAACCGTATTATTTAATAAGCTGTTTGATTCTATACCTAAAAAAAGTGAAGAGCTTTTTTGTTCAATACTAACTGAGCTTATTAAACGTTTTGGTAATTCAGGGGAAGAAGTTTGGAGTTTATTCATTCGACCTAAATTTAAGGCAGATATATTAAATTTAATAGATTCGCTAACCGACCATATTGCACCAAAATCAAAAGCAAAACCTTTTGCACTTTCCTGATAAATTTCAAGTTCAATCAATTGAACCGCTAAACCAAAATTAACATCACCAATTTCTTGACTCATTATACCTCTAGCAGAAATACCATAGGCGCTATAATAACCTAAAGGTTTTGAGGTTGGTGTATTTGAACGAAATTCAATATCACTTAAACCAACATATCTAAGATCTAAGCCACTACTATTTTTACCCACTTGACCGCGCCATTTAAATCCAACATTTTGAATTCCTGCCAACCAATTACCATAAGCAAACCCTAACTCAGGAACTTTATTAATATGATTTAATCCAGCTGGATTACGCCATGAAGAATTAAAATAAAGCAAATCATATGCTGATGGTGGAATTGATAAAAACTGTGTTCCTCCAAACAAAGTTTGAGATACAAAAAAAATAATTAATATTGATTTAGAATGAGAAAGCATAAGTAAAAATATGTGCAGCACCAGCTGGATTTTCAAAAACAAAAGCATAATCTAATCGGCCATCTTTTTCTTTCAATAAAGACCAATCAAACCCTGCACCTACTGACATCCGTCCATTTCCTAAACCCGCACGTAAAAAATAATTTTCAAGATACGAATATTCACCACCCACTCGCATTGTATAACCAAGCATTTCGTTTCCATTCATAACAACTCCAGCATCTAATGTCACATAGACACCCTTATAAATTAATGATGATCCTGCTCGATAAATTGTTGGAAATTGTTCAACATAATTTTTTCCTCTTTCAAATATTTTATCAGTTTTCCATTGATATCTAGAGTTTAAGTCTTGAATCATAAAAGCTAGATTTGGTCCATTTTTTGAATGAATAAAAAGACCAAAGTCCATCCCGATTCCTTTACCCGCAATATCCATTGTATTCATTGGTAATTGATGGTTTAAAATTTTGATATTTAAACCAGCAGAGAACCAAGGGAGTATTTTTTGAGCAAACGATATGATAAAAGCATTTTCAGATGTTGATAAATATTGTGTGTGCTCTCCTGCAATATTTCGTCCATCAATTTTATCTACGCCAGCACTGACCCAAGCCAAACCAACGCTAGCACTTGGTGGTAAAGGAACTGATAAATTTGCAGCCATAAACCTTCGGTCAAGTGGTAAAAAATGATGAGTAAATCCTAGTTGGCGTTTATTTAAAAAAACCATTGAAGCAGGATTATGATAAGCAGCAAAACCCGCATCAATTTCTGCGGTAAATCCACTTCCCATAGCCATTGCTCTAGCTGAAGAGCCCATTCTTAGAAAACCACCAGTAAATGATGCATAATCTCGTCCAACTAAAATAGTTATACTAAAAAAACAAAACATTAAATATGATCTAAAAATTGATGTCATTTAATTACAATTAGTTTTATCCATTTAGTTTTTTGATCATATTCAAGCCTGATAAAATAAGTTCCATTATCAACTAAACGACCATTCTTATCTTTACCATTCCATTTCATTGAGCCCGTATTAGCATCTCTTCGATCAAATTGAGTTTCTAGAACTGGCTCCATTGCAAAATTATATATATCCATCTTAACTACGAATGACGTTCTAACACCTGCATGAATATGCACATAACCATCTCCAGCTAATTGGTTATGCTCAAAAGGAGAAAAGGGATTAGGATAAGCATAAACTTTTTCCGAATCAAAATTAGTTCTGTAAATCTGCCAATTATTACCACCTGAATCCAACGTTCGAGCTAGGCCATCCCAAGAACCAATCCATATAGTGGCGGATGAAGAAAAATAGGGTCGCTTATCATAATAAATGCCAACAACTTCATCCGTTAAAATCTCATCCATATCAAATGTATTTGTTGAGCCTATCAGAAGAGCTTTTTTTGCTGGTTTATATTTTGCCCAAGGTTTTGCAAGGTCAAGTGGATTATCTGTTACAGTTTTCCAAAGACCCGATTTACTCGCTACAAAAACAATTGAATCAGGAGCCATTATATTATAGACTCTTTCGTTATTTAAAGTAGAATGCCAACTATCTCCATTGTCATTTGAATAACTAACTCCACTCTTTTCGCCTTGACCTGCTGTTACTGTAGCAGCCCAAATTACATTTTGACCGTTTATAATTTGCCGCTCTAAATCAACAACAAATCCACCTGATAAACCATCATTTACAGTATAATGTGTCCAATTTACACACCCATTCTCTCCAATTAATCCACGGTTAATACCATTAGCAGTTCCAACCCAAACTGTATCACCATACGCTATTACCGAAAATGCTTTATGATTATGATTCCCATATAATTTTGTATCACTATTTTTGACTGAAGATCCATCCCATGGATCTCGAGGGTTTAAATAAAAATTTTTCAAAGTAGGTCCAGATGGTAACTCCTCATAACTTGCTAGTTCACATGTATTAAGGAATTGATCGCCATCTTGAGGTAAAGGAACTCTTTCCCAAATCTCTTGCGAAATATTATATCTACGTAGACCACCAGCCCAACTGGTTATCCAAATATAATTCCCATATATTGATGCATCATACGTTACGTTTGCCGCTTTTACAGTAATTGGTAGTCCTTTAAAAAACCTATTCGCAAAAGGAGCCAAAGAATCTGCTTCAACATCAATTGGTTGCTCAAAATAAGTCCAATCTATTGAGTTTCCAGTTGCATCATTACTATAGATCAAGCCGTTTCCAGTGGTAATATCTTCTCCACTAGTAGCAAAGGCTGCAAATAATGTTTTTCTGTAAGATGTTAAAGCGACTACTCCACCTTGAGGTGTAATATTTGTTAATGGTCCTGGCAAAATATCAGCTTTACTTGAGATAGTAAAAATAGATATTGAATCTTTTAGAACAGCTAATCCTGCACCGCTACCAAGCCAAACTAAGTTGTCTTCTTGAGGAACAATATCACTAATCATATTACTTTTAAGCCCTTTATATGCCGAAGAATCAAAATCAGAGAAATTTAATTTATAATAACCCGGAAGTATACCTTGTGAAAATAAAATCTTAAATGATATAATTAATACAATTAATCTTTTCATTTAACGAAGACTACTTTCTTAATTGTATCGCTATAAGCATTAGAAAAATCTTGTGCTTCAAAAGACCAGTGATATGTACCCGATCTAGCATCTTGTGTCATAGAAATTGTACGAGTGTAAGTTCCATCACCTTTTTGAAGATCACCTGAGCCATCTGCTCCAGTTCCATCATCGTAAAGGAAGACTGGGTTTCCATTGAACATCATCGAATCTAAATCAACATTGTAAGATCTAAAAAATACACGTTTAATATCATCTAATCCATTGGGGTCTGATACTGTAGCCATAAGAGAAAACTCTATAGTATTAATAATATTAGGGTCTTGATTGACGGAAGGTTTAATAATAGTATCTTGTACCCCCATAACGCTTGTGAGCTTGGGGCGAATATTACCAAGAATGAATGATGCTGGTAATATCAACTCTTTATTTTCATATTGACCTATGATACTTAAGAATACTGAATCTTTTGCTGATGGAGGAATAATATTTTTTAAATATAAGTTTAAGTTATTTATTTTTCTTGAAAAAATTTCATCCTTAGGAATTAAATCTCCCAATGTTCCATCATCAATAAGCTTTAGTGTATCAGCAGTATTAGAAATATTCGTACCATGCCATAATACCATTATGGAGTCAAGTGATGAGTCTTGATACTTTTTTAAAGCTTTAGTTGAAATATATAATTTATTTGATGCTTGTAAAAAAGAAAAATCAACCTCTGAAAGAGGATATGGGTCAACGACTATTTCAACTTCTTCACAGCTAATTAACATAGTTATTAAAAAAGTAAAAGTGAGTGATTTAATATTAAACACTCTCATTAATTCTCATAAATATGGTGTACCATTAAGGTTCCAACCTGAGACAAACCTTCAGGTGAACAATTTGCTATAATATCATTTTTTGTATGGTGATAATTTATTTTCTCATTTGGATAATCAAAATCAATTATATCAATTGCTGGTATTCCTGCAATTTCATATAAAGGAACATGGTCATCAAAAATCATATGATAAGCCTGCTTTTTGAAGGCAGTTAATCCCAGTGACTCTGCTTTCTCCCATAATTCTAAAACTAGGCTTGGATTTTGTTGGTAGGAGTATCTTTCAATATAAAATTCAGGAAACTTATCAGCAATCATATCTAGGTTAATAGCATATGCTGGATAAGGTATTGGCAAATTCTTTGCAAAGTATTGAGAACCTTTGCAATACGTCCATGGATTACCACTTGATCCATAATCTTCGGCATCAAATAATACAAGACTCACTCCAATTTTAGGTGGAGTTGCTTTTAATATTCTTGCTAGTTCAAGTAATACTGCAACGCCACTTGCTCCATCATTTGCCCCCATTATCGGTTGATTCTTCTCCATAATATTTGAGCCTCTATCACCCCAAGGCCTTGTATCCCAATGAGCTGAAATCATTATTTGCTTTGATGCTTCAGTATTAAAACGTGCAATTACATTATTCATGTCAACTTTTTTCCCAGTTCTTGGCATCGTTTCAATATAAGATTGCGTAAAAAGGGTATCGGCCAATGGATTGAAAATTTTTAAAAAATATGCTAATGCTTTTTTATGACCATTCGAACCAGGGTTTCTAGGTCCTAATTCACATTGTTTGATTAAATGATTAAACGCATTTTCACCACTAAATAGTGGTATATTTTTTTGGCAACTCACTGTGGTTGCTATGCAAAATAGTGTTGTGTAAATTAAATTTTTCATCATCCTCTTATTGCTAAGTTTACATCAAAACCAAAGTCTCTATCTATTTTCTTACCCGTATGTTTAGAGTCACTTTCTCTATATTCCCAAATCATACTTCCACTTACAGATTTAGTAAAGGTGTATGTTAATCGAATCCCTGTTTTCCAACTAGAGGTAAAAGCAGTTTCCGCAAATTTAGTTGATTCTTGAGCTTTTTGTAATGTTCTATTCTTATTCATATCAAAATTAAAGGTAAAGTTAACTTGATTATTTATCTTATAATTATCAAAAAATGGAATAGGTAGAGTAAACCCACCACGGTGTGCATAATTAGCTGTAATTAGGTAAGATTGATCATTGAAAACTTTTTGGCCTCCATTAGCTGTTATTTCTCTTGATAGTGTTCTATTATGGCGCATTGTGACTGAGACACCTTTTTTAAAAGAAAATGTAGCACCAATTAGAGGTGCAAAATTCATATTTACTCTAGAGGTTCTTTCATTATCTTGATAATTAGATATAAAATTATCTATATCAAAAAATGAGAGATTAGGACCACCCGCTTGATCAAATTGCCACGCTCTTGTCTCTTTTCCATTCGTGACATGATCAAGACTTAATGTTCTAAAAAATCTACCTAAAAATTTATTTCTTTCTAATCCGGTTAATCGAGCTGACCATCCCAAAAATGGAAACCCTTCTTCTAAATAGCTACCATAAGAGAGGTAATCTCTTGACATTGATCTTTGTTCTAAACCAGAGCCTCTTAGATTACTTGATACATTTTGTGCATAATTAAATGAAATCGATAAAGCCCGCGTCAAATTTAATCCAGACCTTAGAGATAAATCTCTTTTATGATCAAAGTTTCCTGTATTTGAGCCTACCTGTTTTGAATACTCTAAACCATGCTCACGTAAAAAACCCAATCTATAACCTACGGGAATATCTCCCAAGACTCCCATTCCTGTCTTATTAACATTCTCAGTATAAGAAATATTTATTGGATTAATTTTTCTAGCAAAGCCATGAACCTTCTTTAATATTTTACTATCTGCAAATCTATTTTTCTTTTCTTTCTTCTCTTTCTGCTTCCTTAACTCTTCTCTATTCACACTCTCTTTACCTAAAATTTCTTCTTCTTCGCTAAATCGTTTCCCCGGCGTACGTGTTCTACTTCGCGTTGGAGCTTTTCGAGTTGTCTGACGCTGTGGAGCCTTTGAACTTGTTCTTGATGGTTTATAAATTAATTCAACTAATTTTAATGGCGATAAACTTATTCCGGATGAAAATCTAAGTTGATTCCCAATATTCACTCCTTCAACGCTAGCATCTCTAGCTTTATTCCATCGATAATTAGCTGCATAATTAAAAGTTGGTTTTAGCCAATCCATGATAACCGGTGAGAATGATGAATTATAACTTTCTGTTATATTAGTTACAACTCCAGGATCTCTATTCTTTAGAGCATTAGACATATATCCTCGATAGTCATTTAAA
>CAJJBS010000049.1 GCA_905182385.1 Fidelibacterota bacterium TCS55 | reverse complement strand
ATCATTTATTTCAGGGAATTCAATAAAAATAATATCTCCTAGTTCACTTTGAGCATGGTCTGTTATACCAATTGTAGCTATATCACCATCTACTTTTACCCATTCGTGGTCTTCTGTATATTTCAATTCATTTGGTGAACTCATTATTTTTGATCCTTTTTATTATACTCAAATGACTCAAGAAAACTTGTATCAAAGTTACCTGATCTAAATTTTTTATCTTTCATAATCTCTTGATGAAATGGAATAGTTGTTTTTGGTCCTTCAATAATTATTTCCTCTAGTGCTCGTTCCATACGATTGATTGCATCTTCACGGTTAGGTGAATGAACAATCATTTTTCCAATAAGCGAGTCATATTGAGAAGGAATTTTATATCCAGCATATGCGTGAGAATCAACTCTAACACCTTTTCCTCCAGGCATATGGTAACTTGTTATTAATAGAGGAGAAGGAGCAAAATTCATATCTGGATTTTCAGCATTAATTCTACATTCGATAGAATGACCTCTTAATTTAAAATCATATAGATATTCAGGGAATTTTTTACCAGCATGCATGCGAATCTGCTCTTTAATTAAATCAGCACCAGTAACCATTTCAGTTATTGGGTGCTCAACTTGGATTCTGGTATTCATTTCCATAAAATAAAAATTTTTGTTTTTATCTAATAAAAATTCAATTGTACCAACTCCAATATAATTAACAGCTTTAGCGCCTTTTATAGCTGCTTCTCCCATTTCTTTTCTTAAATCGTTATCAACAGCAGGTGAGGGAGCTTCTTCAATTAGTTTTTGATTACGTCTTTGAATAGAACATTCTCGTTCTCCAAGGCTAACTACATTACCATGAGAATCAGCTAATATTTGAATTTCAATATGGCGAGGATTTTCTACAAACTTCTCTATATACATATCACCATTATTAAAAGAAGCTATAGCTTCATTACTTGCAGTAGTGTATAATTTTTCTATATTTTTTTCTTCATGAACTAAACGCATTCCTTTTCCACCACCACCAGCAGATGCTTTTAACATCACTGGATAGCCCATTTCTTTTGCTAAATCTTTTGCTTCAGATGCACTTTTAAGAATGCCTTCGTTACCTGGTATGACAGGAACACCTGATGAACTCATAGTCTTTTTAGCTTGAGCTTTATCCCCCATAGAATTAATTATTTTTGAATTGGGACCAATAAAAGCAAACCCGTTTTCTTCACAGATTTTAGAGAATTCTGAGTTTTCTGCTAAAAAACCATATCCTGGGTGTATAGCATCAGAATTTGTTATTTCTCCCGCAGCAATTATTCTCGGAATATTAAGATAAGATTCAGAACTTTGAGGAGGACCAATACATACTGCTTCATCAGCAAATTTTACATGCAATGAATATTCGTCAGCAGTTGAATAAACAGCAACTGACTTAATACCTAATTCATGACAAGCTCTAATAATCCGCAGAGCAATTTCACCCCGATTAGCAATCAGAATTTTTTTAAACATAGGAGTATCAGATTAAGAAGGATCTATTAAGAATATTGGTTGATTATATTCAACAGCACTACCATCATCAATTAATAGTTTTAAAATAGTTCCACTCTTCTCAGCTTCTATTTCATTCATGATTTTCATGGCTTCAATAATACATAATGAGTCACCTTTTGATACCTTGTCACCTTCTTTTAAAAATGGTGCTGCATCAGGTGAAGGTGAAGCATAAAAAGTTCCTGGCATTGGTGATAAAAACTCTTCACCATTAGTCTTTTTAATATTTTCTGCTTTATTTTCTAAAGGTTCATCCTTCTTAACTGTAGTTAATTTTGCATCTGACTGTGATTGAGAATTGATATTGACTCCAGCTGACTTAACCACTCGATATCGACGACCCCAAAATGTAACATCTATTTCATTCATGTTACTATTTTCTAAAATATAAATTACTTCTTTTAACTTATCTTGCCACATATTAACTCTTTATTGTTTATGTATAACTAATTAAAGTACGATTAAGATTTGACTCGTTCAATATATTCTCCTGTACGAGTATCAATTTTTAGGATATCACCTTCATCTATAAATAAGGGAACATTTAATGTATAGTTTGTTTCTAAGGTTGCTGGCTTTGATGCTCCTGTAGCAGTGTTACCTTTAAGTCCTGGTTCTGTATTATTTACTTCTAAAGCTACATGAGCTGGTAATCTAATATCTAAAACTTCATTCTCATCAAAAAGAAGATCTACATTCATTCCACCTTTAAGAAAGTTTTTACTTTTACCCACCAATGAATTCATTACGTTAATTTGTTCATAACTAATATTATCCATAAAGATATGACTATCTCCATCATCATATAAAAATTGCATTTCTTTTGCTTCTATTTTTAAAAACTGAAGTTTCATACCTGAATTAAATGTTTCATCAATTATTTTTCCAGAAGAAATATCTTTTAATTTAGTTCGAACAAACGCTGGACCTTTACCAGGTTTCACATGTAAAAATTCTATAACTTTCATTCTTTTATTTTTATAAAAAATTACTGCACCATTTTTTATATCAGATGTTGTTGTCATTATTTCCTCTTATTTATCTCTTTAATTTACAATTTAGATAAAATTCTACATTACTCTAATTAAAAAAATTCTATATTCCAATAAGGTGTTGTTTGATTAACCAAATCTATTGATTTTTTTAAATCAAAATTGAATTCTTTATTAGTAGCATTATATTTAGCATATTTTGCCATATCAGAATTTGAAAGTATTTTAATAAGACTCATAAATTCTGTTTCCTTATAAGGAAAACTTTTATTAAAAAATTTAATTTCTTCAGTTGTCATTTCAAGAGCTCTAACAAATAAACTATTTTCTATATACTCTCTTACTATATGTGAGAGTTCAACATATAACTCTTTAATATTATTTTTATTAGATAACCTTAATTTATTTAGTTGTTCTAATCTTGCAAGAGCAACAACATTTGGTTTATCTCTAAATTTTTGTTTTTCTTCAAAACTTATATTTACTTTAAGGCGTTTTTTCCATATAAATGTAATACATAAAAATATTAATAATAGTAAAAGTAGAAGAATAATATTTTTCCATGGTAAAGGAAATTTTACTGGCACAGGATCTTTAATTGGCATTATATCACCATTACTAGATATTTGGAGGGTAGGCTCTTTCTCATTAATTGAAATAACATAAACATTTAGTGAGTCCGCATTTAAAGAAAAGTCAAACGTACTATCAATATTTAAAAAGTTTATTTTTATTCCTGGAATTGATACTTTGCCTGTATCCCAAAATACTAATTCATATTCACCTCTTTTTCCTAATTGTGTATCTTCAAATGAAAAAGAACGAATTTCTAAAGGATCTTCTAAATTCCAGTCTGAAAATTGAATAATTTTTTGAGAAGGTTGATTTACAGTAATTATATATTTTATTGGTACGCCAATTGTAGTAAAAGAAGTATCTAACTCAACTAATATTTCAGCATTTATACTCTTCTTAGCTGTTTCACATGCTGAAAAGAAGAATAAAAAAATAAAAATAATTTTTATCAAATAATTAGATACGTTTTTCACGTTTATTAAAGTAGTTCATTAATGGTTCAACATAGTCCCTATTTGTTTTAACATTAATAACATCAAATTGATTACTTATACACATAGTTTCAAAATCAGTCCATTTTTCTTTAATATTTTTACTTAATATTTCTCTATGTTTGATTGATGACATATCAGCCCAAAATTCCGATTGAGTTTCTGAATCTTTAATCTTAACTAATCCAAGGTTTGGAATATTTTCTTCAGCTGGGTCTGATATTCGTAGACCTATCATATCGTGTTTACGATTAGCTAATTTTAAAGATTTCCAAAAATTAGTATCAATAAAATCTGAGATCAAAAAAACAACCGATTTTCTTTTAGCAACATTCATAAGAAAATCTAGTCCCGCTTTAATAGAAGTTTCTCTAGCTTGAGGTTCATTGGATAATACTTCTTTAACAACTCTTAATATATGCGATTTATTTTTTTTAGGAATAATATATTTTTCAACGTGATCAGAGAATAAAATTAATCCGACTTTATCTTTATTTTTTATAGCAGAAAAACCAAGCACTGCTGCAATTTCAGCTGCTAATTCTGATTTAAATTGATTCGTTGTACCAAAGTGACCAGATCTACTTATGTCAACAAGTAGATAAACAGTTAATTCTCTTTCTTCTTCAAAAATTTTAATAAATGGTGCATTAGACCTAGCTGTTACATTCCAGTCAATCATACGAATATCATCACCTGGCGAATATTCTCTAACTTCTGAAAAAGTCATTCCTCTACCTTTAAAAATGGAATGATACTCACCACCAAAAAGATCGTTAACTAAACCTTTTGTTCTAATTTCAATTTGGCGAACTTTTTTAAGAATTTCTTTAGGAATCATTAGAATAAAATAAAAAAATAAATAATGATTAAGTATTAAGGAATTTCAATAGAATCAAATAATCTTTGAATTATATCTTCTGAAGTTAATTCTTCAGCTTCTGCTTCATATGTTAAAATAATACGATGCCGTAGTATATCTTTTCCTACAAAGCGAACATCTTCAGGTGTTATATAGCCTCTATGCTCTAGAAAAGCTCTAGCCTTTGATGCAAGAATTAGATTAATAGTAGCTCGTGGACTAGCACCAAATTCAATAAGTTGTGATATATCTCCTAAATTATATTGATCTGGGTTTCTAGTAGCAAAAACTAGATTAAGTACATAATCTTCAACTTTTTCATCTACATAAATATCATTTATAGTTAATTGAGCTTTAAGAATATCTTTAGCTTTAATAGAAGGTTTTATATCTATTTTTGCATTTGTTTTAGCAGCTTGACGTAATATAAGTCTTTCTTCTTCTTTCTTTGGATAATCAACAACTAATTTCATCATAAATCGATCTATCTGAGCTTCAGGGAGTGGATAAGTACCTTCTTGTTCAATTGGATTTTGAGTAGCTAAAACAAGAAAAGGTGCATCTAATTTATATGTTTCTTCCCCAATTGTAACCTGTCTTTCTTGCATTGCTTCAAGTAAAGCACTTTGAACTTTTGAAGGTGCTCTATTTATTTCATCAGCTAAAATTATATTTGAGAAAATCGGACCTTTTCTTGTCTCAAATGTCCCTTTTTTCTGGTTAAAAATCAAAGTACCAAGTAAATCAGCAGGCAACATATCAGGTGTAAATTGAATTCTTTGGAAATTAGTAGCTATTGCTTTAGCTAAAGTATTAACTGTTAATGTTTTTGCAAGACCCGGTACACCTTCTAATAAAATATGGCCATTTGCTAAAAGGCCAATTAATATTTTATTAATAAGATCCTCTTGACCAACAATAACTTCTCCAATAGAAGCTTTTAGAGAATCAATAAACTTAGATTCTTTTGCAATTCGATCATTGATTTCTGATAAACTAAATTCTGACATATTAATTACTTTATTAGATGTTTAAGTTCTGGAATATCTTGGACTTCAAGGCCAAGATACTTGAGTTCAAATGTTACGGATTGAGCTAATTCATGATTTGAAAATTTATTTAAAAATTCTTCATAATAATTACGTGCTTTTTCAAAATTTGAAAGCATATTTGCATAAATAAAACCCTGCATAAATAATGAAAAAGGAACTTGAGGTGATTCAGGATATTTTTGCTTTAAATTTTCATATTCATTAATAGCTTTAGAAAAATCTCTTAAATCCCTATAATAAATTTCAGCTATAAGGTACTGAGCTTTAGAAGCTTTATCATGATCTGAAAATTTATTTGTAATTTTTCTAAGAAGCTCTAAAGCTTCTTTCGAATTTCCTGAGTTTCTTTTTGCTTCAGCTTCTAAATAGAGATCCTCCGCAGATTTAAAGATGCCGCAACCGGCAATAAAAATTACAATAAAAATAGTTATAAATAGTTTTAGGTTCATGTGTTTTATTAAGATTTAAGGAGCGAATATATATTAATTAATCATTTCTTAGCACGTATAATTATTTAATAATTTTTATAAATGTAAATATTCCTTAGAAAGAATATAAAAAACCAAAATTAAATTGTTTAATTGATGGGTCATTCAAACTTTCAGCATAATCAATACGTATAGGTCCAAAAGGGAGGTTAAAGGTCAGACCTAATCCTCTATTCCATTCAATATTTTGATTTTTAATGCTTTCAAGCTTGTCTGCTATATATCCTCCATCATAAAACAGCACACCACCTAATTTCCAAAATAAGGGAAATCTTACCTCCCAATTTGTTAATATTTTTGCAGTTTTACCAAGAGGATATTCTAATCCTTGATCATTGATTAAAGTCATGAATTGAAGTGGTTTCCAAGCTCTTAAGGTATTACTACCACCTAAATAAAATTTTTCAAAAAGAATAGTTTCATACTGATCATATTCTGATGACCAACCAGTTATAACTCCAGTATTTATTCGACCAGCAATTGTAATGTTTTTGAATAAAGATATATATTGACGGAAATCAAAATCATATTTTATATAGCTTCTATTCCCACCAAGTGGTCCTCCATAAGCATCTAATTGAAATACTAAAACATTTCCTTGTGTAGGGTTCATTGGATTGTCGCGTTTATCTTGATGTAGATGAATTTTAAATTTTCTTTGTTCTATTTGATCTTGAAATTCAGCTGACTCATCAAATAATTCAAATCTGAATCCAATATCAAAATAAGACCTTTGTTTATTCCAACGAAATATATTTGAATATTGTAACCCAAATCTTCTGACATAAGGTCCATTCTCATCACCAAAGTTTTTAAACTGTTGGTAAAATATTTTAACTTGAGTTGGTATCTTTATTGAAAATGGTCGTTGATTAGAAAATTTAGTGTCAACACTAAAACGAGGAAAAATGAATCCTTCTTCAGAAGGTACAACAACAGAACCAGTTGCATCAAATCTATTTTTTGTACCAAAAATCATACGATCAGTCCATCTTATGGATCCTCCCACTCCGACTAAAGACTTTACACCTGGTACATATTCAATATCTTCATATCCAATATCTAAATTTTGGACTCCTCTATTTTGAAATTCACGGATTTTTACTTCAATATTTATTAAATTATCTTGACCTTTTATAGGATGGGTAATAATACTAACCGAAGAGAAAAAGCCTGCTTGAAGTAGTGTTCTTTTTGTTTTATCCATTAAGCTTTTACGAAATAGATCACCTTTATTGAAAGCAAATTCATTTCTAACGTAATTTGAATCAATTAATTCTGTATCAGTAATCCATGAATTATTAATATAGATACTCTGACCTTCCTCTATATTTAATGTAATTATAACGGAATCTCTAATATCTTGTTGAATATCATATTTGGCAAAAAGCTTTCCTTTCTCTTGGAATGCTTCATCAACTAAAAATAAGTTTGTATTAATCTGAACTGGGTTATAGGGTTGACTTTTTAATAAGCCTAACGTGGTTAAAATAAACTTTTCTTCAAGTGAGACTAATCCATTAACTATTACATTATGTAAAAAATAACGTTTACCCTCGTTAACTATAAAATATATATCAACTTTATCGCCAACTACAGAAAAAGAATCTAGAACTGTAGTTTCAAGAAAGCCTTCAGATTGATAAAAGTTTTTTAAAGCAATTGCATCTAGTTTTAATAAACGACGATCAAAGGGTGTATTTGAAAATAATAATAATGATGATGGTTTGAGTTCTGAAAAACTAATTAATTTGCTAGTAGAGAAAGATTCATTCCCAATATAGTTTACGTTGTTTACAAATCTATCATTCAAAGATTGTGCTAATAAAGATACTGAGACAGTAAAAAATATTAAAATTAATTTTATTTTCTGCATCTATTTCTGTTAATAAACGCGACGAACTCGAAACTTCATCTGAACTTGACCTTTCTCATCCACATTTCCAATGACCGAGAAATTAGGGTTTAATTTATATTCAACACCTACCTTGTTTTTATATGCAGCTTCTAATGAGAAAGATCTTTGATAACTCAAACTAAAATTACGATTAACTTTTGCACTTATACTAAATTCTTCACCTTGCCCTGGCTTAATCAGTTCAGAGGTTCCTGAAATTTCAATATCTTCTAATAATCCACTCGATTGTAAACCTGTTGCTCTAACAAAATTTCTTTCTAATTGCCGTTCTAAATATGCTCCAAGAATTGTCTGAGCCTGAGAGCCTAAGCCTTCGGTTGTAAAACCTTCTTCTGCAACTCTTGTATTAAAAGTAAGTAACTGAAGGATATCACTTTCTGTATATCCTTTATCACTATCAAATGTCCATTCCGGATTGTTAAAAGGACCAAAGACACCCAGTATAATTTCAGCATCTCCAATTCTAGTTGAAGCCGTTAAATCTAAAAATGGACTAAAACCTTGACCATCCATTGTCATAGAACCTTTTAAGTTTTTAAAAACATCACCCAAGTAATAATAAATCTCACCTTCTATTAGTTCTATTTCTCCAGAATAGTTCCAATCACTATCCTTCTGTTTATTCATTGCGATTTCACCTAGGATTATTGCATCTATTTGTGAATTTCTAATTGCAAATGATTCTTGGATAGGAAAACGGATGTTATAATTTGTAATAGTTCTACCTTTTTGATCAAAAGATTTAGAAGTTTGGTCAGTATTAAATTCTGAATATATAGCTCCATTACGAGCACTTATTGACCCTGAAATATCAATTGTGTCTTTACCAATTATTGAAACATCTAAATCAGAATAAGCTTCAATATCACCATCTAAAGAGCGATAAAAAACATCTTTACCTATTACCTTAATATTATAACGAGGTTCAAAAAACTTAGTGAAATCAATCATCCCGCTTATAAATAAATTGCTATCTGGTTGAACTTTATTATTTGAATCAAATAAAGAACCATTAAATGAATTTATTAACATTTTATTTTGTTCTAGTAATCCTGAAACAAAAATATTTCTTATTGGCTCATCAATCAGTATGGTATGAATCTTTCCATTTTTAATATTAATATTACCATTCCTTAGTAATTTATCTTTTGTACCATCAACATTTAGGATAATACTAATATCACCAGTAATGGAATCAGTTTGAGCTATATTTTTTGATAAAAACTCTAATGATTTAAATGTTCCATTTGTTCTAATATTAATTTTACCATTGGGGTCCCATTTATTAATATTTGGTGAAGCAATATCAAAATCAAGTGGTAAGGAAGCAGAGCCTTTGATATAGTTTCCATTCCAATTAGAACTAAAATCCTTAAAAACTAATTTCTTAGAATTATAAATAGCTGAAGCTTTCACTAAACCTAATGAAATGTCTCGAAAGATTGTATTTTCTATGCTCACATCTATACTCATCAAAGTTTTATTTGTACTTCCTGACATATTAAAAGCACCAGAAAGTTTTCCAAAAACATAGGGTTCCCATCTAGGAATAAATTGAGTAAAAAAAGTTATATCAATATTTTTAAAATTAGATTGAAGATCAATGATTTTAACTTTATTAGTGTCACTTAAAAACGGTACCCTTCCTATAACTTGGAATGCAGTTTTTTCGCCATCTGTTAGAGTCATTTCTTCTATAAAAATAGTTTCATCTTTATAAAGTGCAGAAATATAAAAATCATCAAATGACTGTTTTGCGAGTTGTCCATTCTTAAGAGTGAGATCTAAACTTATTTTATTTTGTTTTAAATTTTTATCAATAAATATTTCACCAAAAATATTTCCTTTAATTTTTTGTGAATAACTTGATTCAAATAAAGATATTATATCAGTTGTAACATTAGAAAACTTAATATGACCTTGTAATGGATTTGAAGTTATTGCACCTTCAATAATTCCATCATCAACATGAATTTCAAATGGTTCAAATGAAAAAGCATCATTCGAATATAAAATAGAAATAGGACGAGGGTTAATTAAATAATGACCACGGTATGCTATTTGAAACCTTTCTAGATTTATAAGACTATCCTTATTTACAGATCCATTAAACTGGAGGTAATCATTTCCATTTTTTAATTCAAAACTAGATACTTCGACCAGTGTATCTAATAATAAAAATTCGCCAGTTCCACTTTTAAATCCATAATCATTCCAATAACCTTTCCCAAATTTTAGTTTAAAGGCTCCTTCACTAAAATTATTTAAATTCTCGATATTTCCTACAAACTCAAAAGATTCTAATGAAATATTATTATATTCAAACTGGTTAATTATTAAATCTGCATTTATACCTAAAGAATCAAACGGTCCATTTAAATACATTGAACCTGTTGCACTACCACTTGACAGTGAATCTTCCCAAAAATTATTAATTAAAAATGTTGAAGCATCAATTAATGATAAATTTAGATCAAGATTTTTAGAATTAAAATTAGAAGTCCCTTCAACTTCAATTATTGATGGGCCAATAGTTAAGGTTAAAGGATTAGTAATCTCTAGTTGCATATTACTAAATAAAATTCCTCCAGATATTGAAGATGGCTCTCTTTCAAACAAGATTGATTCATCTACTTCAAAATTCATATCTAGTACTGAGATTTCATTATTAATAAAATCTCCATCCAATAAAATGTAGCCCGACAAGTCAGTTTCATTACCTTTAGTAATCCATTGACTAACATTTAATTTATCAAGTTGAATTGTTCCATTAAAATGTCCATTATTCTGATACATTCCCTTAATATTCAATGTTGCTTCATTTCCTGTAAGCAATAAAGAGTGGAGTTGAAAATAATTATACTTATTTTCTAAATTAAAATCGCCACTCATTTTTAGTCCCAAATCATTATTTATATCTAAATTTCCAATAAAATTCTTCATGTCAGATTTAAATTCAAAAATTGCTGAAATTTTTGATAATTCGGGTTGAAGAGGAAATTGAGAAAATATTTTACTAGGTAGATTGTAATCTAAAAGAGAAATTTTACCATTCATATTTGGTAAATCACCAAATATATATTCAAAATCTCCACTTAAGGGAAAACCGTTTATATTTGCTTTTCCAACATCAACAGAAACTCTTTTTGAAGATAAATTACCTTTGATATTTTTTACTACAATATCAACTCGTGGTTGTGAATAAAATAATTCTAATTTGGATAGATTAATATTCATTGCTGAAGTGTCAGGCTTAATGGCTCCGTCTATTAAAAAATATAAAATTTGAGTAGAGTCTTCTTTGTTTATATAAATAGAGCCATCAGCATGCAAATCTCTAATGTTAAGAGG
>CAJJBS010000048.1 GCA_905182385.1 Fidelibacterota bacterium TCS55 | reverse complement strand
ATAATATGCTTAACTTCATAACCAAATGCTATTAATGTCCTTTTCAATAAATCCTCAAATAAAAATGTTCTAAAATTTCCTATATGAGCTTTATCATAGACGGTAGGACCGCAAGTGTAAAGCTTAACTTTATTCTTTTCTATTGGTCTAAAATCTTCTTTTTTATTGGTTAAAGAATTATAAAATTTTAGCATTTCAGCCTTTAATGTATTCTAAATATTCAGAATTAATATGCATAGCCACAGCTTGCTGCAATGCATCTATTTTTATAACTAAGCGGTTATCATCATTGTTTTTAGTCTTAACTATACCTAAAACACCTTTCATAGGGCCATCTATTACTTTTACTTGATCTCCAATAGTAAAATATTTTATTTGGTGCAAATCATAGCCACCTTCTAAAGCTAATCTAAGTGAGTTAACTACTTTGTTATCAACAATGATAGCTCTATCACCAAATTTCACAATTGTATTTACACCACGAGTACTAAGTATAAAAATTGAGTTTTTTAATTCTATTCTTGCAAATAAATAACTTGGAAACAATGGAAAATCAACCCATTTTTTTCTATCAGACCATTGTTGACGTTTTTTTATTAAAGGAAGAAAAACCTCTATCCCTTTTCGCTCTAATTCACTTGAAACAATTTTTTCCGATCTTGGTTTAGATCTAATTGCTATCCATTGTAAAGACATAATTTTTAAAGGGCTTTATTTATAATTTTATTGACTAGTGAGTTAAAATCAAGTCCTGAAGCAGAAGCTGATTTAGGCAATAAACTAGTTTCTGTCATTCCAGGATGTGTATTTATTTCTAAGAACCAAGGTTTATCGTCTTCATCTAATCTAAAATCAACTCGAGAGTAATGACGACATTTTAAGAGTTTATGAATTTCTAAAGCTATTTTTTGAATTGTTTTACTGGTTTTTTCTTCTATCTCAGCTGGGCAAATATAATCCGTCAAACCTTTAGTGTACTTACATTCGTAATCATAAATCTCATGGCTGGGAATTATTTCAACAATCGGATATGATTTCCCATCAATAATTCCAACTGTTATTTCCCTACCTTTAATAAACGATTCAATTAAAATATTATCATCATAATTTTTAGCTAATTTTATTGCCTCCATTACCTCTGATTCATTTTGAATAATTGATAACCCGATAGTACTCCCTTCACTATTAGGCTTTACTACTAAAGGAAAACTAAGATTACTAATATCAGGATCATTTTCATCTTTATTTAGAATAACCCAATCGGGGGTAAGATAATTATTTTTTTTTACAATTTCTTTACTAACATGCTTATTTATACAAATAACTGAAGCTTCTTTATTAGAACCCGTATACTTAACTCCTAAGTTATTAAGCTTTGAAGATATAGTCCCATTTTCACCATCTCCACCATGGAGAGCATTAAATACTAAATTTACTGTCTTAATTTCTTCCGAAAACGAGTCAATACCTTCTTTTGAATCAAACTCTATAACTTTGTACCCTAATTCTCGACAAGCATTTACAATAGCTAATCCTGATTTCAATGAAACATTTCGTTCAGATGAATCGCCACCCATTAAAACACCTATTCTCATTAACTATCAGAGCCTTTTATTTGCTTTACTCCATCAAGAAGGTTTTTTGCAAAATAAGTTGGAGTAATTTCACCAAGTTTAGATCGGCTCTCATTTCCTTTTCCGGTCAAAACTAACATTGTATCCATCCCAAGCTTTACCCCAGGTTGAATATCAGAGATTGAATCTCCAATCATAATTGATCTTTTAAGATCTATACTATTATCTATTGAAGCTTTATTAAACATTCCAACTCCTGGCTTTCTATATTTAGTTGCATTATCAGGATGATCAGTGCAATAATATATTCCTAACAAAGGCAATTTATTTACATAAAATTGATCAAGTATATAATTGTTTATTCTACTTAACTCATCAATCTTAATTATTCCTCTTCCTACTCCCGATTGATTGGTAACAATACAAAAATTATCCCCAAATATTTCTAATTGCTTAAGCGCTTCTAACGTAAAATCATAAAAAATGAAATCATCTAAAGAATTAATATATCCTGGATCTGGATTTAAAGTTCCATCTCTATCTAGAAATATTGTATCATATTTTTTCATTTTTTTATTACCTGTTTAGATACATCTTTAAAATGAAGTGAACTTTTAATGAAAAACATAAAACCAATTAACATTAATGGGAAAAAACCCACTGCGTGAAGTATAACTGCAAAAGCTTGAGATTCAACTCGGTCTATAAAAAAATATGAAGTTAAAATATATATTGCTGCTGCATGATATGTCCCAATACCTCCTGGAGCCGCAGGTATTGCAAGTGCTAAAGATGTAGAAATCAGTATAACTCCTACTCCAACCCAATCTATAGAAATATTAGTTGCTAAAATTACCGAATACGTTACAAAGAAATAAACAACCCACATGAAAATCGTATGTATAATAATTTGACCAATATGCTTTGTGTCTTTAATAGAAGTAATACCATCAACTATTTTGTTGATAATCGTTAATAATCTCTGAATTGAAGTTGCCTTAAGTAATGATAGTTTTTTTAGATTTAAAAAAAAATCTGATTGCTTGCTTCCCATCCATACAATGAAAGAAAAAAGTAAAATTGATGAAAAGCCAATAAGAATCATTGCATTCCTTCCACCATACTCAAAGGGATAAAACCAACTAAAGATAAACATTGTAAAAACTAAGCCAAGCATATCTAGTAATCGCTCAAGTAATATTGTTCCAAAAGCAGCTGAAACATCTATATTTCTTATTGAGCTAATTGAATAAGCCCTTAATAATTCACCGAATCGAAACGGCATAACTGCATTACCAAAATATCCAATCATAGTGCTACTAAATAATGTACGAAAAGATATTTTCTCAAAAGGTTCAAGCAATAGTTGCCATCTTTCAGCACGAATAGCTATTGAAAAAATGATTAATGAAATGGCTAGAACAATATAAAAGATATTAGCAGTCTTTAAATAAAACCATAATTGAGAAATATCAACCTTATTAAACGCATAAAAAAGGCCTAATCCGCTTAGAAGAAGACTAAGTATAAATTTTATTAATTTACTCACGGAGGTCAATGATTTCTGCATTTAAAGGATTAAATCGGTTAATTAATTTTAAATTTCCTATGGTATACTTAGTTACTGTCAAAAGTAAAAATTGATTCGGTCCATATTTTACTTTTAACTCAACGGGCTCACCATTCTCTTTAGTTTTTATGTATCCACTATAGCCCATCATTTCAATGTTAAAGTTCACCATTATTAAGTTTCTTATTTTTTTTGGAGTCTCGAATGATACATCTTTAAACTCACCAGTTAGCAAATCAAAAATAGTAATATCACCTTCAATCAACTTATCAATTATTAGTTGATTATTTACTTTATTCCATGTTTTAATTATTCCTTGAGAAATAAAAACAGTCTCATTTGGGAAACTAAGAATATAATTATCTTTGTCCATTATTTCTATTATACCTGAATCAAACGATTTTGAATCAAATTGGAGCTGCTCTATTTTCACATTAATAGAAATACCGTCATCATGATTCATCACATTAATAAAGGTTTTTTTCCACTTTTCTGACTGAGTTTGAATACTAGCTAAAAATAGTATAGAGAAAATTAAAAAAAATTTCATTATATTTTAATCGATGGATTTTAGATAAGATTCATCAACAAGAACTTCACGAGCTTTACTTCCTGTAAATGAACCTACAATTCCAGCTTGTTCCATCTCATCAATTAACCTAGCAGCTCTTGAATAACCAACTTTTAAACGGCGTTGAATTAATGATATTGAACCCTGCTGGTGTGTAACAACTAGTTTTACAGCTTCATCAAAAAGTTCATCAAAAACAGAGCTATCTCCACCATCCACTAATCCACCAGCACCCATGGTTTCTCTTGGACTCTCCAATATTAGTTCTTCAGCTTTTGACTGCTTAGTAATATGTCCCATCAGCGATTCAATTTCTTCTAGACTAAGAAAAGCATTATGAAGACGTGTTGGTTCAGATGAACCATGGCCAAGATATAAGAGGTCTCCTTTTCCAATAAGTTTTTCAGCCCCCGATGTATCTAAAATGGTTCGAGAGTCAATTTTTGATGCTACCTGGAAAGCTATTCTTGAAGGAAAATTAGCTTTTATAACACCTGTAATAACATCTACAGATGGCCGTTGCGTTGCAACTACCAGATGAATTCCAACCGCTCGAGATAACTGAGCGAGTCTTGCAATAGGGGCTTCAACTTCCTTCGCATTTAACATCATTAAATCTGCTAACTCATCAATAAGGACTACAATAAATGGCATTACTTCTTCACTTTTATCTATCCTTTTTTTATTATACTCGCCAATATTTCGGACAACTGCATCAGCTAATACATCATACCTACGTCTCATTTCTTTTTCAACTGCACGTAAAGCTAAAACAGCATTTTCAGGTGTGGTTACTATTGGTTCATCTATATCTTCAATTTTCAATAAGTGATAATCAGCAAGTTCTTTATAAACTGCCATTTCAACTTTTTTAGGATCAATTATTACAAACTTTACCTCATCCGGAGTAGCACTATATAGAATACTTGCTAAAATTGTATTCATACAAACCGATTTACCTGAGCCTGTAGTACCTGCAATTAAAAGATGTGGCATTTTCGATAAATCTAAAGTTGCAATTTCACCTGATGTTGTTTTACCAACAGCGATTGCTAATTTTGATGTTGCAGAAGCAAACTTTTCAGAATTAATTATAGATTTAAAATATACCATGTCAGGGTTGAGATTAGGTATTTCAATTCCAACAGAAGATTTACCTGGTATTGGAGCAATTACTCTAACACGACTAGCTTCCATTACTCTAGCTAAGTCATCGGATAAAGCAACAAACTTATTAACACGGACACCTTCGGCTGGTTCCACTTCAAACAAAGTAATTACTGGGCCAGGGCTTACATTTACAACTTTTCCCATAACTCCAAATGTTTCTAATGACTGTTGAAGAAAGTTTGCTCTTTCAACCAGTTCATCTCTACTCATACCACTTTGAAGATTAACTGGATTTGTTAATAATTCTGCAGAAGGCAACTGATACTCTTTTTTTGGTGCTTTTCTTTCTTGAACTGAATCTAAGTTAACTTCTTCTTCTTCAATTACTTCTCCTACTTCTAAATCTTCATCAATATTTCCTTCTAATTCTTGCTCTAATTTTTTATTAATTCGATTTATAGGAGAACTTTTTTCAGGCTTCAATTCTTCAGAATCTTTTGAAAAATCCTCAGTTTCTTCTTCTATTTCTATAGAATCATCAGGTTTATTTTCAGTTACATTATTCGTTTGATTTTCTTTTGGAATATTTGATATTTCTTCTTCATTCTTACGATGTTCATCTATCTTAGAAATCAAATTTTGAGTATGAAGACGTTTTTCATTTTCTGTGTCTTCTTGTTCAGTTACCAACTTTTTTCCAGACTGTTTTTCCTTATAATTATTAATAAATAATTTTATAGGTTCATAAAAACTAAACCCAAAGTATCCCCTAATAAGAATAAGCCACAAACTAACAAGTATGACAATAATACCAATTGCTCCAAGAAAATCAAAAATCATACCCGCTATTAAGCCACCAATCATTCCACTGAAACGATATGTAATATTTTCAATACCATACCAAACAATCTGTGCAGCACCCATTGTAATGGATGATAATACCACTAAACCTATAAGATAACCTGACAATCGACTAATTGCTTGAAACTCTTTATGCGTAAAAAACCAAAAACCCCAAGTAATAGTAATTAATGGAAGAATAAATGAGCTATAGCCAAATGTTAACTTTATAAAAAAATAACCAATCCAAACACCAAAAATACCCATCGGGTTTTCAATTAAAATATTTGGTGATATACTTGGGTCTTCACTTGAATTATAACCAATTAAACTTGTAAAAATCAGCAGTGAAACTGCTACTGATAGTATCCCAAGTATTTCTAGCCTTCTTTCCTTCATAATTAGAATGCTCCTATGCGCAATATTCTAAATATTAAAAAATAAAATTATATAATTCATTTATTCAATGAACCATCTTTATAAAATGGTGGCTTAACTATAAGACAATTCAAAAAATTATTCCTAATTTTAATTTTTATCTCATTACCAATTTCTGCATGAGGAGCTAAAACATACGCTAATCCTATACCTTCATTTATTGATGGCGATTGAGTCCCACTTGTTACTTCACCGATAGCTTGATCATTCAAGAAAAGTCTATAACCTTTTCTTGGAATTCCACGGTCTATCATTTTGATGCAAACAAGTTTTCGCTTCAAAGTCTTATTTATATCTATTAATGCTTTTTGACCTATAAAATTATTTTTTTTTAATTTTGTTATCCAA
>CAJJBS010000047.1 GCA_905182385.1 Fidelibacterota bacterium TCS55 | reverse complement strand
TAAGAAACTTCACCATAGCTATTACCCTTAAAAGCAACCATTTTTGTATTACCATACAAATCTTTTTTTGCAGAAAGTCGATCTTTTTCTTTCTGATATCTATCTCGTATTCTTTGTTCTTCAGAATCAGGGTCATATGTAGCACTAATGTATTGGCCTTTTTTACTTAAATACGGAGCTAATATTTGTTGATACCATCCACCACCAGGATATATTTCTACAACGCTCATATTATCTTTTATACCAAAAAACTGTAATGTTTCTAAAGGGTATCTATACTCATCACGGGCTTTATTTTCAGAAGATCGATGGCTACCATTTATAATATCTTCAAGAGATTGAGAATAAATAAATGAAGAAGATAGCGTTAAAACTATTAAAATTTTATTATAGTGTGATTTATTAAGAAAAATTTTGACTTTGTTCATTATTAATACCTTTATAATAATAGTTGTCTAAAAAAATTATAAGGGTTTTGAAAAGAATGATTTAAAAATTAAATCAACTTCTATCAAAACAAGTTTAGTATCGTTCAAACGTTTTAAGTAATTACGTTTACGAAAATCATGAAATAATAATAAACCATTATGAAATTTATTTCCAAAAAAATATTTTTTAATATACGCAGAATCAATATTAGTAGCATTATATCCTGGCTTAAAAAACTCTAATGCATGTTCTCTATCAAAAGCTTCAGAACGTTGATCAATTAAATCTCCATTAAGAACTAATCTTTTATAGTAATGTTCATATAACTTTGAAACTTTTTGAGTAATTTCATTTTCCGTAGATATGTTAAACCTACCACTAGCTACTGAGGAAGTATATGCAGATAAATTTCCAAAAAATGTTGGAGCAACCAAATTTGAAACTATTGTTACAACAGTATCAAAATGAAACTTCTCTTTTCTATCTAATATTTTTAGTAGGTAAACTTCTGAGTCTAAAATTTTCATATTACTAGTTATAAGAGTATCTATATGTAAAATATCTTGCTTTATTTCTGAATGTATTTTCTTATAATCATCCATTAATCTAATTTTTATATCTTTCTCTTCTTGATAATCATCAACCCATAATGAAAGAGCAATGCCAAGAAAAACAGCTAAAAATTCAATACCACCTCTTGCTAAAATATTTTTCATTTATTTATTATTATGATCACTAATAATATTCAGCACTTCTTTTTGATAATAGTTTGCAGTATGCATTGTACAGCTATTACCTTTTAAATGAGCTATTAGTTGATTTTGTATTTTTAAACCATAAAATTTTTCAAGTAAATATCGATAAAATGATAATTGTATTGAATAGTGTACGTATTTACAATCCATCAGATGATTAGTAATTGAATGAGTTCCCATTTTTCCACCAAATGAAGATTTATCAATAGACTTTGAGGTTTTCCAATCAATAATCTCATAACAATTATTTAATTGATCATGAATTAAAATATCAATGCTACCAGCAATTTTTAATTCTTTACTGTAAACTATTACTTCAGAGTAAATTTTTATTTCAGGATTAGTCTCATATTTTTTCAACCATTCAATTGCGGCAAAAGATTCAATCTCCTCCGGCTTAATATCCTCATTAAGGAATAATTCTATCTCATTATGGACTTTTGTTCCATAATCTCTAGCAGCATCCCAATTAGCAATCAAATTACTAGGATCCATACCCATATATTTTGGACTGGTTGTAACTAGTTTGTTCGCTATCTCATGCTTTTTAAATGGCTCAAAATAATTAGCTATCACAGTTGTTACACTATTAAATTCAAAATCAGATTCTTCTTTTAGGTTATATCGATGCCCTGGTTCTTCAAGGCTGATTGTTTGATCAAAAATATTTTGCATTTACAAGATTAATTAAATATTACTATTAAGTTACCTTATTCTTTAAAAATTTTATATTATTATCAAACTATACAATTAATAATAAGAAAGAAATTATTACTATATTTTATAAAAAGAAACCCTCTACATCGTCAGATATAAAGGGTTTCTTTTTTAGTAGCGGGGGAAGGATTCGAACCTCCGACCTTCGGGTTATGAGCCCGACGAGCTACCAGACTGCTCCACCCCGCGTCACGTTTAATTTTTTGTTAAATAACACCTATTATCATTAGATAATAGGCTGGCAAAATTAGTTGATATAAAGTCTCCAGCCAAATCTATTCTTTAGTTATTTCTATTCTTACAGCTAAGTGATCTGAGTAGCCTCCTAAAAGGTTATTTCCTGCCCAAAAACGATAAGGGAAATGTTTATAATTTCCTTCTTGTTGACGATATTTAGGTAAATCTAGGATATAAATAGACTCCGGTACTAAAACTAAACCTTCTTTGTCTCTAAGACTTTCATGTACAATAATTTGATCATAAAATAAATCTTCACCTCTATAAACATAGGTGCCTTTATTAGGCTCGCCTATCATAGGCTCCATTAAACTACTTAATCCAACAGTTTTTAAAGATTGGACATTCATTTCATCAGGGTCCTCATTAAAGTCGCCCATAAGAATAATTTCTGAAGAGGCATCTAAAGAAAGAATTGATAGAATTTCTCGTACAATTAACTGGGCCGTTGCTGCTCTTTTGGGAATAGCTTTTTCTCTACCTCCATAATTTGAAGGCCAATGGTTAACAAATAAATGAACTATCTCGCCTGCATATTTACCTTTAACATAGAGAATATCTCGAGTCTTATCTCCTCCGGGTAAGGTATTTGGAATTGGTTTACTTGAAATAACTTGAAAATATTTAGAGTCATACATTAAAGCATTATCAATACCTCTTTCATCAGGAGATTCATATTGAATTATCTTGTAATCTCTTTCTTTATATGCTGAATTAATATCTTCAAGTACAGAAACATTCTCGACTTCACAAATTCCTAAAACATCCACATTTAGATCAGATAAAACTTCAGCTGAATGTTTAATCTTTAGATCATAAATCTTTTGAGTCACATTCTTTCTGCCACCTATCGCAAACTCATCATCATTTTTTGATGGGTCATCAAAAGTATCAAATAAATTTTCTCCATTCCAAAATCCTATAGATAAAGGTTCAATTGGAGGAGAGCAAGAAATTAACATAAAGCTAATTGTGAGCCATATCACATTGGTTATATATTTTTTCATATTGTTGGAACTTTTATCATTTATAATGGTCTAATGTATTATGCGAGCGCAAATTTTACTTGCCAAACTCTTTACCTCAACATACTCCTTGGTTTGGTTTGCGCTCGTTTCTTTAAAATTATTTTTTTCTAAATGAAATTCTTATTGGAACTCCTAAAAAATCGAAGTTTTCACGCAACTGATTTTCAATAAACCTTTTATAACTAGTTGGGACCAATTTAGGGTAATTAGTAAAAATAACAAAAAGATGAGGACCTACATTTACCTGAGTCATGTATTTTAAATTTATGACTTTCCCACTCGTTGCTGGGGGTGATTGTTGTT
>CAJJBS010000046.1 GCA_905182385.1 Fidelibacterota bacterium TCS55 | reverse complement strand
TAATCAGCCGGGTGATATAAAAGAATTATGCGAGATTGCAAACCCAACTCATGGATTAATTACTAATGTTGCTCCAGCTCACCTAGAAGGTTTCGGTACTATTGAGAATATTGCTAAAACTAAAGGTGCTTTATTTGAAAGCTTATCAAAAGGGGTTTCATTCATAAATATTACAGATAATCAAGTCTCAAAACTTAAAATATTTGGAGATAAAGTAACTTTTGGCCTAACACCTGATTGCGACTACCCTGCTGATCTTCACCATGATGAAGATAGTAAAATCACTTTAACAATTAATGCTCAAGAGATACCAACCAATTCATCAAATCTATCATTTGCCAAAAATGTAATTGCAACATCAGCTATAGCGCAAGAATTAGGAATAGAATGGGATGCAATAATTGATAGAGTCCAAACTTTTATTCCACCAAAAGGAAGATGCGAAGTTAAAAATAATGGTAAAATAACAATTATTGATGATACATATAATGCTAATCTAGAATCAACAATAGCTTCGATTGACTACCTTAAGGCTTTTAGTGGGAATGGAAAACGTATTTTCATTTTTGGTGATATGCTTGAATTAGGTGACTCATCTATTACGCAACATAAAGCTGTTGGAGATAAATGTAATGATTCAGAAATAAATGCAGTATTAACAGTTGGTCCAGAAACAATTGCTACAGAAGGGGCATTACGAGTTGAGTTCCATAGGCATTATAAAAATAAAGTGGATTTACTAAAGACTTTAAAAGAGATTGTTAAAGATGGTGATAAAGTACTAGTAAAAGGATCTCGTGGAATGAGAATGGAAACAATTATAGAAGAAATGTTAATCTAATAATGTTATATAATTTACTTTACCCACTTAGAGAAGTTTTTTCACCATTCAATGTTTTTCAATATATAACTTTTCGAAGTGCTATTGCTGCAATAATGGCATTACTCATAAGTTTTATTTTAGGCCCTATAATTATTCGGAAGTTAAAAAGTTTTCAAATTGGTGAAGAAATACGTGATTTTGGTCCTAAGACTCATCTAAAGAAAAAAGGCACACCTACTATGGGTGGTTTTATTATTCTTTCCTCAATAATTATACCTACTATCCTTTTAGCTGATCTAAGTAATTCATTTATTAAAATATTATTAATATCAATAATATGGATGGGATTTATAGGTTTTATTGATGATTATTTAAAATCTGTTAAAAAAATAAAAAATGGTTTAATCGCCCGTTATAAACTTAGTGGACAAATTCTACTAGGAATAATAATTACTTTATTGATTTATAATACTCCAGCTTGGGATAATTTTAGGACAGTAACTTCTATTCCTTTCTTTAAAGATTCGGTTTTTGATTTTGGATTATTTTATCCATTAATGATAATACTAGTCGTAGCTGGTACATCAAATGCCGTAAATCTAACTGATGGTCTTGATGGTCTGGCCACTGGTCTATTAGCAATTGCTTTCTCTGTCTTTGCAGTCATAGCATATATTAGTGGGCGTGTTGATTTTTCTGATTATTTAAATATTATATATTTGCCAGGCGCTGGTGAACTAACTATTTTCTCTGCAGCTTGCGTTGGCGCTTGTTTAGGGTATTTATGGTTCAATGCGGCACCAGCAGAAGTTTTTATGGGTGATATTGGTTCACTTTCAACTGGTGCAGCTCTTGGGACTCTAGCCATCTTACTTAAAAAAGAGTTTTTACTTGTAATCATTGGCGTTTTTGTTGCAGAAGCAATCTCTGTAATTCTTCAAGTTGGTTACTTTCGTTATACAAAGAAAAAATATGATGTGCCTAAAAAACTTTTTCTAATGGCACCTATTCATCATCATTTTGAATTAAAAGGATGGCCAGAATCTCGAGTAGTTATACGATTTTGGATTATAGGCCTTCTTCTTGCATTATTAACGATTGCTACATTTAAAATTCGCTAATGAATATTGTTGATATTAAAGGAAAAAATATTGTGATCATTGGCATTGGTCGAAGCGGTTCTGGTGCGGGTAGGCTGGCAAAATACTTAGGCGCAAATGTTTTAATTAGTGAGTCAAAAGAAAACTCAACGCTTGTGACTTTAAGTGACAAAATGAAATCTTTTGGAATAAAAACAGAATTAGGTGGGCATAGTGAAAAAATATTTAATTCAGATTTGTGGGTGATATCACCCGGAGTACCTCAAGATGCACCTATTCTAAGAAAAGCATCTAAAATGAATATTGATATAATTAGTGAAATTGAATTTGCTAGTTGGTTTACAAACGCTCAAATTATTGCAATAACTGGTTCCAACGGAAAAACGACAACTGTTAATTTATTATTTAAAATGTGTGAAATTAATGAGATTTCACCTGTTCTTGGAGGAAATGTTGGAATTGCTTTTTCTGATTTAGTTTTAGCTGATTTACAAAATAACATATTAAACCGATTGTATATATTAGAAATCTCTAGCTTTCAGATGGAGAGGATTAAACATTTCAAACCTAGTATTTCAATTTTCCTTAATATATCTGAAGATCATTTAGATAGATATAAGAATATGGATGACTATATTAATTCAAAACTAAATATGATTCAAAATCAAGATCAAAATGATCATATTATTTATAACCTTGATGATAAAATTTTAAACAATAAGTTTTTTAATGCTCCGCCTAAAAAGCATGGTTTCAGTCTACATGAAAATAGAGAAAACATATTTTCACTTTCATCAAATTCAACTAAAATTTACGATGATGCATTTAATAAGCTTATAGATTTAAATAAGATATCACTACCTGGAAAACATAATTTATCAAATATTTTAGCTGCTGCTACTGCTGCTAAAATATTAGGTGTTCCAAATTCAAAAATTAGTAAAACAATTGCTTCTTTTAAAAGCGTTGAACATCGAATTGAAAAAGTACTCAATATAAATGGCGTAACTTATTACAATGATTCAAAGGCAACTAATGTTGAAGCAGTAAAAGTAGCATTAGATAGTTTTGAAGATGATATTTATCTTATCCTTGGAGGCAAAGATAAAGGTGGTCAATTTTCTATACTTCTCCCATATATTAAAGATAAGGTAAAAAAGATTATTGTATATGGAGATGCAGCTAACGTAATAAATGCAGCACTTGGGGATGCGGTTAAATTGAAAATTGTTTTCAGTTTAA
>CAJJBS010000045.1 GCA_905182385.1 Fidelibacterota bacterium TCS55 | reverse complement strand
ATCCCACTCTATACGAAAAGATAATAACTAAACTAAAAGAAGTAGATTATGATACTAGTAAGATTAAAATAATTAGACAGGAATGGTAGACTTCTTAATTTTATGAAAATAGCAATTATTGGTACTGGTATTTCAGGCTTAACAACAGCATATCTCTTAAATAAAGAGCATGCGGTTACAGTTTTTGAGAAAAATGACTACATTGGTGGCCATTCACATACACATGATATAAACCTTAAGGGTAAAAGCTATGCAGTTGACTCAGGTTTTATATGTTACAACGAAAATACTTATCCTAATTTCATTAAATTATTAAAAATACTAGGAGTTAAAAGTCAAAAGACGAGGATGGGCTTTAGTGTTAAATCTGAAGAAAAGAAATTAGAATATGCTGGCAACTCTTTAAATTCTTTATTTTCACAAAAAAAGAATATTTTTAGTATATCATTTTTATGGATGATTAAAGATATTATTTCATTTAATAAAAATGCAAAAAAAGACCTTGCTACTATTTCATTAAAACTAACATTGGGAGAATATTTAAAAAATAATAATTATTCTAAAACTTTTATTTACAATTATATTGTTCCAATGGGAGCAGCTATTTGGTCAACTAAAGCTTCAAGTATGTTAGATATGCCAGCATTATTTTTTATACGTTTTTTTGATAATCATGGATTACTTCAAATTAGGAATCGACCTAATTGGTGGGTGATTAAAGGTGGCTCAAAAGAATATGTTAAGAAGTTAGTTAGCTCGTTTAAAGAAAAAATTAGATTGTCTTCGCCAGTTTTTTCAATTACCAGAAAAGATGGAAAAGTAGAAATAAAACTTAGTAGTGATAATGATCAAATAGAAACGTTTGATGCAGTCGTTATAGCTACTCATAGTGATCAAGCTTTAAAGTTATTATCGGATAAAACAAGTTTAGAGGTGGAAATTTTAAGTGCTTTACCATATCAAAGGAATGAAGCTTTACTGCATACTGATGATACAGTATTGCCAAAAAGCAAAATAGCCTGGGCAAGTTGGAATTATAACTTAGATCAAGAGTCTGATGAACCAGTTGCTCTAACATATAATATGAATATTCTTCAAAGTCTTAATCCTCTAGATACTTTCTGTGTTACATTGAATAGTAATGGGCTAGTCAATTCAACTAAAGTAATTAAAAAGTTGAAGTATGATCATCCATTGTTTACGGTTGAAGGAATTGCTGCTCAAAAACGTAAAAACGAAATAAATGGTGTAAATAATACATATTTTTGTGGCGCATATTGGAGGAATGGTTTCCATGAAGATGGTGTTGTGAGCGCTTTAGACGTTGCTAAGAAGTTTGGTCTTTCATTATGAGTTTATCATTGCAAAATTTCATATATAATGGAGTAATAAAGCATAAGCGTTATACACCCTTTGAACATTTTTTTTCGTACCCATTATTTATGGTATATGTAGATATATCCAAAGTAAGTAAAATTTTAAAAAGTTCACTTATTTGGAACGTAAATAAACCTGCTTTGATCTCATTTTACAGAAAAGATTACCATGGAGATCCGACTAAACCATTAGATCAAAGTGTTCGACACACTATATATGAGAAAACAGGTAAAAAAATAAATGGACCCATTAGGATTCTTACGCATTTAAGATATTTTGGATACTGTTTTAATCCTGTAAGTTTTTATTATTGTTTTAATACTTCCGATTCAAAATTAGAAATGATTATGGCAGAAGTCACTAATACGCCATGGAATGAAAGGTATTCTTACATTATTGATAAGAAAATGTTAAAAGGTTCAAAAAGAAACTTAGTAGCGGAACTTGAAAAAAAGTTGCACGTAAGTCCTTTTTGGGGAATGGACCATAAATATGAATGGTTATTTTCTGAGCCAGATGAATCATTACTAGTTAATATGAAGAATTTTAAATCGGGAGTTAAAGTTTTTGATGCAACATTAACTATGAAAAGGAAAGCTCTGACAATAAAAAATTTATTAGTTTCAGTCTTAAGATTTCCATTTATAACGTTACTTGTGGTATATCGAATTCATTGGCAAGCACTAAAACTTTGGATCAAAAAAGCACCTTTTTTTATTCATCCAAGTAAAATTGAGAGTTAATTAAATAATGAAAAAACAGATTCGTGTAGATCATAGTGCAAATAGATTAAGTGAATTAAAAAAATCAACTTTTTTAGTATCCATATTTAAAAATATTATTTTAAAGAAATTCAGCAATCTAAAAGTTGGATATATTCATATTACTGATGGTAAAGAAGTCTATGAGTTTGGTGATAAGAAAAGTGAGCTTCAGTCTAAAATTAATATATTATCATCCGAATTCTATGTTTTTCTTGGAAGTGGAGGACTTTTAGGTGTGACTGAAGCTTATACAGCTGGTTTTTGGCGTGCTGATGATATTGTGACCTTAATTAGGATAATGATTAGAAATAGTCATATAATGAAGCAACTAGATTCAGGTTGGGCAAAACTACTTAAACCATTAAATAATTATATTCATAAAAAAAGACAAAATACTTTGGCTGGAAGTAAAGAAAATATTTTAGCACATTATGATTTAAGTAACAATTTTTACAAACTTTGGTTAGATGATAGCATGACATATTCTTGTGGTGTATTTGAGAAAGAATCAACCACATTGAAAGAAGCCTCTATTGAAAAATTAGATCGAATATGTAGAAAATTAAATCTTAGTAAAAATGATAATATTTTAGAGATTGGAACTGGTTGGGGAAGTTTTGCTATTCATGCAGCAAAGAACTATGGTTGTAATATTACCACGACTACAATTTCTGATGCTCAGTATGAATATGCGAAAAATAAGATATCTGAAGAAGGTCTAAATCAAAAAATAACATTACTAAATCAAGATTATAGAAATCTTTCAGGTAAGTTTGATAAAATTGTATCAATTGAAATGATTGAAGCTGTTGGTCATGAATATGTTCCATTATTTTTTCAAACAGTTTCTAAACTTTTGAAAGACGATGGCTTGTTCGCTTTACAAGGAATTACATATAATGATCATAATTTTGATGAATATAAACATTCTGTAGACTTTATTAAGAAGTATGTTTTTCCAGGTTCATGTCTTATTTCAATTTCACAAATCACTAATGCAATTAAAAAGAAGACTGATTTGTCAATTGTTGATCTTGAAGATATTACTATGCATTATGCAACCACTCTTAATAAATGGAAAAATAATTTTATGGATGAAATTCCAGCTATTAAACAGCTCGGCTTTTCCGACGCATTTATTAATATGTGGGAGTTTTATTTTGATTATTGTGAAGCAGGTTTTTTGGAAAGAAATATTGGAGACTATCAAGTCATATTCGCGAAATCTAATTCTAGAGAAATAAATATAAGGTACTAGTCAAATGTTGAAATCATTAATTGGTTATGCTGAAAAAGGTCTATTACCTGATTCTTTAATTCGAATTGGAATTAGGAACCTATGTCGTGTTCGTTTAAACTGGGTAAAAAAAATTGGTCCTGAAGCATTAGAGGAACATCATCAAGATTGGGTTGAAAAATTAAAAAATAGTCCCATAGCTTTAGTTCCTGAAAAAGCAAATGAACAGCATTATGAAGTCCCTCCTATATTTTTCCAAACTGTTTTAGGAAAATATTTAAAATATAGCTCAGGTTATTGGCCAGATGGAGTAAATAACTTGGATGAATCAGAACAAGCAATGTTAAACCTAACATTAGAACATGCAGAAATAACTGAAGGTTTGGAGATTCTTGAATTAGGATGTGGATGGGGGTCTTTGACATGTTTAATGGCAAAAAAGTTTCCAAATAGTAATATCACTGCAGTAAGTAACTCAAATGATCAGCGAATATTTATTATGAATAAATGTAAAGAACTAGGTTTAGAAAATGTAAATGTAATTACAGAAGACATGAATGATTTCAATATTGATAATAAGTTTGATAGAGTAGTTTCGGTTGAAATGTTTGAACACATGAGAAATTATCAAGAGCTATTAAAAAAGATTGATAGTTTCCTTAAACCCAATGGAAAGTTATTTGTTCATATATTTTCACATAAAGAAATGGTGTACCCTTTTGAAAATAAAGGTGATGGAGATTGGATGGCTCGTGAATTTTTTAGCGGTGGAATTATGCCATCACATAAATTATTATTGTATTTTCAAGAACATTTAAAGATAGATAAAGTTTGGCACTTCTCAGGTGAACATTATAGTAGAACCTCTTGGGCTTGGTTAAATAAAATGGACCAAAATAAAGCAAAAATTATAGGAATTTTTTCTGATACTTATGGAAAAGAGAATGCAAAAATGTGGTGGCAAAGATGGCGAATATTTTTTATGTCTTGCGCTGAACTTTTTGGTATGAGTAATGGATTAGAGTGGGGTGTTTCACATTATCGCTTTGAAAAGCAGAGTAGTTAACTAATTATGATTATAATTTTATTTTTTATTGGTCACTGGTATATATCTCTTTTTTTTCAAACATTCTTCTTGCACCGCTATACATCACATAGAATGTTTAAAATGAATTCTTTTTGGGAAAAAACTTTCTTTTTCCTTACTTTTTTAGTCCAAGGCTCTTCTTTCTTACAGCCAGCAGCTTATGGAGCTATGCATCGTAGACATCATTCGTTTAGTGATACCAAAAAAGATCCTCACTCTCCAGTTTGGTCGAATAATATTTTTTCATTTATGTGGGGAACGTTCAAAGAATATAGAAACTTATCAACCCAGTTCATAAACGATGATTCTAAAAGTTCTGATTTGCCTCGTTGGAAATCTATCGAGATTTTGGGTGAATCAATGATAGTTAGATTATTATTTATTATATTTTATTCATCATTTTATTGGATATACGCACCCTCAGCCTGGTTTTTTATATTAATCCCTTTCCATATTTTCATGGGCCCTATTCATGGGTTTATAGTTAATTGGTTTGGTCATAAAAATGGATATAGAAACCATCCAGAGTTGCTTGATAACTCTAAAAATACCTTACCTGTAGATTTACTTATGATGGGAGAACTTTACCAAAATAATCATCATAAATCACCAAATAAACCTAAGTTTTCTCATCGTTGGTTTGAGCTTGATTTAGGTTATTTGATTATTCAAATATTAAATACTTTGAAAGTTATTAGACTAGTATAATGAATCATAACATTAAAGAATATTCTATTTCTTTAATTTGTATTCTGATTGCATTCTTGGTTTCTATTGCTGCAGCACAAAATGGAGCACTATACAATAATTACCCAATATCAATAATATGTATGGCGCTTAGTTTTATCATTCATTGGTTAGTTTTTATTCCTTCATTTTTTTATAAAACTGAAAAGTTCTATGATATTACTGGAACAGTTGCATATATGTCTATCTTAATAACAACAGCATACTTACTAAGTATTATTAAAAACGAAGTTGTTTTATTACGATCTATTTTATCAATTATATTTGTTATGATTTGGGCAATAAGGCTAGGGGCTTTTCTTTTTACAAGAGTCATTAAAGTTGGTGAAGACAAACGTTTTGAAGATGCAAAAAAATCATTTTCAAAATTTTTGATGTTTTTTAATATATCTGCTCTTTGGGTTTTTTTAACGATAGTAAATGTATTAACAATGATTATAAACAACTCAGACTCAATTACAGATATTTTTTTTATTATTGGTTTTAGCATTGCAATAATCGGCTTAATTATAGAAGTAGTGGCTGATAGGCAGAAAAGAAAATTTAGGATGAATATATCTAATAAAGGTGAATTTATCAGATCTGGATTATGGAGTATTTCTCGACATCCAAATTATTTTGGTGAAATCTTGATTTGGCTAGGCATAAGCTTTTCTACTCTCCCAATTTTAAGTGGATGGCAATTTATTACTTTAATTTCGCCTATTTTTGTCATTCTTCTATTAACTAAAGTGAGTGGAATAAACTTACTTGAAACAGCAGCTGATGAGAAGTGGGCTTTAGATAAAAATTATCAAGATTATAAAGAAAAAACTTCGGTTTTAATTCCTTTCCTAACATATAAGA
>CAJJBS010000044.1 GCA_905182385.1 Fidelibacterota bacterium TCS55 | reverse complement strand
TGGTATGGCGCCATGGACCATAAAAGAAACGTGTGATAGAATAATTGTATTATTGAAAAAGAATCAATTTGAAGAAGCAGTTTATAATATGGGTGTTTTGGGTCATTATGTATCTGATCTTCATATGCCTCTTCATACTGTAATTAATTATGATGGTCAGTTTTCTGGAAATAATGGAATTCATAAAAGATGGGAATTACATCTAGTAAATAAATATATTGAAAATATTAAACCAGTGGGTAAAATTGAAATGATCGATGATCCTTGGTCATTTTCAATGAGAATAGTTAAAGAATCATTTAAATTACATCACCTTATATTAGAAGCGGATACTAAGGCAAGAAAGTTGTTAACAAAAGAACAAGCTGAAAAACTAAACTCTTATGGAAATCTCAGTTTTGAAAAACCTTACCTAGATGTTTTATTTGCTGAGACAGGAGATTTACTTAAAGATCGTTTGGGACGTTCCGTTATACGTTTAGCCTCTATTTGGAAGTATTGCTGGGAACAGGCTGGGAAACCTGAATTACAATGAGTTTAAATATATCTACTATTTCTGTTTCAGAGCTAACATCTAAGTTAAAAGAGTTAATTGAATCCAATTTCTCAAATATCTGGATCCAGGGTGAAATATCAAATTTTAAACACCATTCATCTGGTCATATGTATTTCACTTTAAAAGATCAAGGCGCTGAATTGCGTTGCATTATGTTTCGTGGTTTTAATCAAGGAATCCACTTTAAGCCCGAAGATGGAATGGACGTTATATTAAAAGGGAAAATCACAGTTTACGAACCTCGTGGACAATATCAAGTTATGGTTCAAAATATGGAGCCTGCAGGTGTTGGGACACTCTTCCTCGCTTTTGAAGCATTAAAAAAACAATTACAATCAGAAGGTCTTTTTGATACTTCATTGAAAAATAAATTACCTCAGTTTCCAAAAAAAATAGGAATAGTAACTTCACAAACTGGAGCCGCATTCAAAGATATGGTTCAAGTATTGAATAGACGAGCCCCCTATGTTGATATTCTTTTACGACCAACTTTAGTTCAGGGAGATAATGCTGCTAATGATATTGTAAAAGCAATTAAAGAAATATCATTAATTAATAATATTGATGTATTAATTATTGGAAGAGGAGGTGGTTCATTAGAAGATTTATGGGCTTTTAATGAAGAAGTCGTGGCTAGAGCTATAGTAGCTTGTAAAATTCCTATTATTTCAGCAGTTGGGCATGAAACTGATATAACTATTAGTGATATGGTATCTGATTTAAGAGCACCAACACCTTCAGCAGCAGCAGAGATTGTTGCTTTATCTGTTAGAGATCTTAAACAGAAAATAAACGAACATAAAAATATATTATTTAAACAGTTTCAATTTAAACTAAATAAAATATGGCAAACATTTGATCATTTAACTGATAGACTTACTCTGCAAAAACCACAAAACATAATTCAACGACAAAAAGAAAAAATTAATATTTTATCTGATAGATTATTGTTGAGTATGAATCACCTTTTTACAATTATAAAGACTAAATCAATTTCAATGAATAAAGAATTGAATATATTAAATCCTTCAGATATTTTGAAACGTGGATATAGTATCATTTATAATACAAATGGTGCGATAGTTCGAAAAGGACAAGACTTGAAGGAGAATGATCTTTTTGAAGCTCAAATTGGACAAGATCGAATAGAAGCTGTTAAAAAAAGAGATATCTTTAAAGATAATTGAGAAAAACAATCATGAGGATTAAATTTAAATATGACCAAAGATAAATCATTTGTTTTTGAAAAGGCAATGGAAGAACTAGAAACTATTGTTAATACGCTTGAGAGTGAGAGTGAATCACTTGAAAAAAGTATGGAATTATTTGAAAATGGTGTAAAGTTAAGTAAGTCTTTAAGAAATCATTTAGATTCAGCAGAACAACGAATTGAAATTCTTATGAATGACTCAAAAGATAAAATAAAAATTGATAAAATAGATGAATAATGATGGAAGCTTTCACTAAACCACAATCATTTGGAATATGGGGCAATACAGATAAACCTAGATTCTGGGAATTATTAGAACCAATTCTTAAATGGGCAGAACAAAAAAAGATACTTCCCCATATAACTACTCGAATTAAAGATCAACTTCCTAATAGCTTTAAATATAAAGTTGAAGTAATTGAATCAGCTGATAATTTTGAAAATATTGATTTTCTTTTAACTCTAGGTGGAGATGGGACAATGTTGTCAGCTGCTCGAGCTGTAGAATATCGTGGAACTCCAATACTTGGAATACATTTAGGTGAGCTTGGTTTTTTAGCCAAAATAACTACAGATGTAATGTTTGAACGATTAGATATGGTTGCTAATGCAAATTATGAGATTCAAAAGAGAATGGTTCTTAAAGGTCAAATCATAAACAATGAAGAGTCTTCTACTTTTTATGCTTTAAATGATTTTGTAATTGACCGAGGAAAATCGCATAGGTTAATTACGTTAAGATTGAAAGCTAATGATAGATATGTTGCTGATTATAAAGCTGATGGTTTAATTATTGGAACACCCACTGGTTCAACGGCATATGCGTTATCTGCTGGTGGACCTATAATTATGCCAATGTTAAAAGCTATGGTAGTTGTTCCAATAAGTCCACATACATTAAACCTTCGTCCTATAGTCTTACCGGATGATCGAACGTTGGAAGTAACTTTTCCAAATGATGGAAATGATGGTATTGCTTTTGCTATTGATGGCCAAGTAAATCAATATTTAGATCAAAACTCAAAAATTATAATAGAAAAAGCTCCTTATGATATAAATATGATTGATTATAAAGACTCAAGCTATTTTGATAATTTACAACGAAAAATGGGATGGGGAAGAAGGGGTAATTAAATCTTTAAATTAATAAAATATATAAATGTGGCAACAAAAAGAAATTAGTTTATCTCAATTATCTAGAGGGTTCCATATTATTACAGATCAAGTAATAAAACAGATTCCTGAAATTATTAATATTTCAAAGGGCCTCTTACATATATTTATTAAACACACATCAGCTTCTTTAACAATTAATGAGAGTGCGGATCCAACGGTTAGACATGATTTCGAAACTTATTTTAATAAAACTGTTCCTGATAATGCGCCAGAATATTTGCATAAATCGGAAGGTCCAGATGATATGCCAGCACATCTTAAATCATCTATACTAGGTTCCTCAATTAGTATTCCCATATTAGATGGGGAGTTAAATTTAGGAACTTGGCAAAGTATTTACTTATGTGAACATAGAAATTATGGTGGAAACCGTAAACTCGTTTTATCAATACAAGGTGAATAATATTATAATTTTATTCTAATTCTGTTGAAAATGAAGATACTGGTAATCCTGCATAATTAAATAAGCTTGCAGATGAATTGAATAGCTTTTAGTCAAAAAATCTTTTTTTAAATGGTCATACATTTTTTAAAAGTTGGTGATGCCTTCTGAGCATACAATCATTCATCACAAAAAAGAGGTTCTTTGAAGTAGCCAATTTTTCTGCTTCTTCATTAATTATACCATCTTGGAGCCAGAGAGCTTTAGCCTTTATTTTAATTGCTTCTTTAACTATTGGTAAAACATGCTCAGGTCTTCGAAAAATATCAACTATATCTACTTTTGAAGGTATCTCTAATAAGTTAGGATAAGATTTCATGCCTGCTATTTTAGAATGACCTGGGTTTACAGGTATGATGTCATATCCATTTTCTTTTAAGTAAAGAGCTACATAATGACTGGGTCTTTCTGGTTTTGGGCTCATACCTACTACAGCAATAGATTTCATAGTAAATATTTTATCAACGGTTTCTTTGTAATTCATTTTTTAAAAAGATTTTTTAATACATAAGAAATAATTTTTGGATTTTCTTTAAGTCGACGGACTGAATATTCAAACCATGATTTTCCAAAAGGAACATATATTCGAACTTTATAACCTTTCCTTTTTAATTTTTCTAATTTATTACCCATTGGTACACCATATAACATTTGAAATTCAAATCTATGTGGTGATATAGAATTTTTTTCAATAAAAGATTCCAAACGGTCAATTAAAGTAAGATCATGAGTAGCTAAACATGCATAACCTTGTCCCTTCAATAATATTTTAGCCATCTCAAAATAATTATCATTGATTGCAAAACGATCTTTAATAGCAATATCTTGAGATTCATTGTAGATACCTTTGCAAATTCTAAGATTAAGCAATGTTGAGTCTAAATCTTTAATATCGTCAATACTTCGATACAAATAAGCTTGAATTACTGTTCCTAGCTCTTCATTGTTTAATACTGCATTTTTATATATTTCAAAAGTTTTAGATGTATAATGGGAATTTTCCATATCGATAGTTATACCAACATTATTTTCTTTACCTATTAATGATAAAGAATGAATATTTTTTTCTCCTAAATTAGGATCTATACCTAATCCAAGATGTGTCAACTTTACTGAAATTGTACTATCTAATTTTTCAAGAGCAATCTTTTTTATTAATTCAGAATAGGAATCCTTTATTTTATTAGCTTCGTCCTTAGAATTTACAAATTCACCTAAAATATCTAATGTCGTTGAAAAACCATTGTCATTTAATTTTTTAGCGGTTTTAATAACTGAATCAATACTTTCTCCAGCGACATAAGGTTTAGCAAAAGGTCTTACTAACTCTTTAGGAAGATAAGGCATTATTGTTGCTAATAAGGAATTTGTGATTGCCATAGATATAATAATTTAGCTTTAGTAATTAAGCTTCAACAATCAGAATTAACCATTAATTTATCTTTAATTGTCAGGTTTAAAAACAAGTGAATAATAATCGAAGTTTACCTTGACCAAACTTTAACTAATTCTCTAAATTTGCGAACAGTAGAAGAGAAATAAATTTAATGTATCGAGACTTCGGAACTATATTCATTTTTATTTTTATGGGCATCGTGCTTGTCTATGTGCCTTTGCTTATCCAAAAGCTTATTGCCCCTAATAATCCTAATCCTGATAAGCTCGCCACTTATGAGTGCGGTGAAGAATCTGAAGGCTCGGCTTGGGTGCAGTTCAATATTAGATTTTATGTTGTTGCCTTGATATTTCTTATTTTTGATGTAGAAGTTGTTTTCCTTTTTCCTTGGGCCGTTGTTTTTAATGAACTAGGCCTTCTAGCTTTTATAGAAATGTCAATTTTCTTATTAATCCTAATTATTGGATTAGCATATGTTTGGAAAAAAGGAGATCTGGATTGGGTAAAATATAATGTAAAGTACGGTCGCGGTCGTTATGCTAACCTCACTGGCCAAAATAATAATTCACAGGATTTATAATGGGTATTTTAGAAAATAAATTTCAAGATAATGTGATTGTAGCTTCAATGGATAAGTTACTTGGTTGGGCTCGATCAACTTCACCATGGTATTTTCAATTTGGTCTAGCATGTTGTGCTATTGAAATGATGGCTTCTGCAGCAAGTAGGCATGATTTAGAAAGAATTGGAATGATGCCACGTTCATCACCTCGACAAGCAGATGTGATGATTGTGGCTGGAACCGTAACAATGAAGATGGCTTTACGTGTTAAAAAATTATATGAGCAAATGGCTGAACCCAAATATGTTATTTCTATGGGTAGCTGCGCTACTAGTGGTGGACCTTATTGGCAGCATGGATATCATGTTTTAAAGGGTGTAGATCTAGTTGTTCCAGTTGATGTTTACGTACCTGGATGTCCACCAAGGCCAGAAGCTCTAATTGAAGGACTTCTAAAATTACAAGAAAAGATTCAAACTGAGCGCCCACTTACTCGCAAAAATGTATGAAAATAGTTGAAATTAAAGAAGTAATCATGGATCAGTTCCCTGGCTCAGTTATAGAAAGTGAAGAGTTATCAGAGAGCCAAGTAGAGCTCAAACCTGATCAATGGTTTGAAATTGCTACTTTTATGAAAGAAGATCCAAATTTATCTTTTGATCAATTAGAATGTATCACTGGTATTGATTTAGGTGAAGAAGCTTCGTTGCAAACTCGCTATAATTTTCATTCAATGGAACATCGTCATAAAGTAGAAATTCTTATTAGTCATGATCGAAAAGATCCTAAAGTTGCATCCATTGAGAAAATATGGCGCATTGGTGACTGGTTTGAACGTGAAACATACGATATGTTTGGAATTATCTATGAAGGCCATAGAGATTTACGTCGAATCTTATGCCCTGATGATTGGGAAGGGTGGCCATTAAGAAAAGATTATGAAGGTCAAGAATTATATCATGGTATAGTAATACCTAAAATGAAAGAAGAAGACGGATGGGAGTAGTTAAAGGCGATCAAATGATTCTGAATATTGGTCCTCAGCACCCAAGTACCCATGGTGTTTTAAGGCTAGAAGTAATGACTGATGGTGAGATTGTTTCTCAAATCAGACCCCACTTAGGTTATTTACACAGATGTTTTGAAAAGCATTCTGAGAATGTCACGTATGAGCAAGTCATTCCATTTACTGATAGATGTGATTATTTAGCTTCCATGAATAGTAATTTTGGTTATGTAGTTGCGATGGAAGATTTAATGGAAATTAAAATTCCAGAACGTGTTGAATACATAAGAGTTATAATGGCAGAGCTAAATCGAATAGCAAGTCATCTATTAGCATTAGGGGTCTATGGTTTAGATATTGGAGCTTTTACACCTTTTCTTTATATGCTTCGTGATAGAGAAAGAATTCTAGATATGTTTGAGTACACATGTGGAGCAAGATTACTCTATAATTATATGTGGGTTGGCGGAGTATCGCATGACTTACCAAAAGATTTTGAAACTATATGCACTGATTTCTTAGATTATTTTGAACCTCAGATTAATGAGTATAATAATTTGCTCTCTTATAATAAAATTTTTGTTGAAAGAACTGCAGATGTTGGAGTTATACCTGCTGATGTCGCCATTAGTTATGGAGTGTCTGGCCCTAATTTACGAGCCTCTGGAGTAAAATGGGATGTAAGAAAAGATGAACCTTACTCTATTTATGAAAAGTTTGATTTCGATACTCCTACTGGTACAGCAGAGTTTGGAACTCTTGGTGATTGTTATGATCGCTATTGGGTTCGAATGCTCGAAATCGAAGAAAGTGTTAAGATTCTCCGTCAAGCATTAAAAGAAGTGCCGAGTGGAGACGTTCATCAATCCTTGCCAAAGAAAATTAGACCTCCAAAAGGATCAATCTACCGTCGGACAGAAAGTCCGCGAGGAGATTTAGGCTACTATATTGTTAGCGATGGAACACCTATCCCATCAAGAGTGAAAATGCGATCTCCAGCATTTACAGCTCTTTCTTGTTTAGATGAAGTTTCTCGTGGCTGGATGATTTCTGACGTTATTGCAATTTTAGGTAGTTTGGATATTGTTTTAGGAGAGATTGATCGTTGACTGTTGATACATTAATTAATTGGTTTGCTACTATTGGAGACTTCCCAGTCTTAGCTTTTATTCTAGCTGTTATCATCTCTGGGATACTTTTATTTTTAGTAATGGCATTAAATGCAATGATTGCTGTTTATGTTGAAAGAAAAGTATCCGCTTTTATGATGGATAGGGTTGGGCCAATGGGTCAAGGGCCTGGTTTACACGCTGGAAAATGGGGTCTGCTTCAAACGGCTGCTGATGCGATTAAACTACTTGTGAAGGAAGATACTATACCCGAGTCTTCAGATAAATTTTTATTTAAAATGGCGCCATATATCATTTTCATTGGCGCATTTTTAGGACTTGCAGCTGTACCCTTTAGTTCTTCTTTGCAAGTTGCAGATTTTAATGTTGGGGTTTTTTACATTATTGCAGTTGGCTCAATCAGTATAGTTGGTATTGTTATGGCAGGCTGGGCATCAAATAATAAATGGTCATTGTACGGAGCTATGCGTTCTGCTGCTCAAATTATATCCTATGAAATTCCGGCTGGACTATCAATAATTGTTCCTATTATGATGGCAGGAACTCTAAATCTTCAAGAATTAATAGTTTTTCAATCAGGAACTATTTGGGGCATTCTTCCTAACTGGATTATTTTTAATAATCCTTTTTCATTTGTAGCCTTTTTTACTTTTTTTATTAGTGCGGTGGCTGAAACCAATAGAACGCCGTTTGATATACCAGAAGCTGAATCTGAGCTTGTTGCGGGTTGGATGACGGAATATTCAGGATTTAGATGGGCAGTCTTTTTCCTTAGTGAATATGCAAATATGCTTGTAGTGAGTGGTTTAGCGGTGG
>CAJJBS010000043.1 GCA_905182385.1 Fidelibacterota bacterium TCS55 | reverse complement strand
ACTGGTTCTTTAAATGGCGGCCTTAGAATACAAATTGCTGGAAAATTAAGTGAAAGCGTTCAAGTCTCTGGTATTGTTACTGACGAGTCTATTCCAATTCAACCAGATGGCACAACTGCAGCTTTAGAAGAATTAGATAAAGTGTATATTAAGGTTTCACACCCTTCGAATGAGTTAACAGCTGGAGATATAACTGTTATTAATAATTCTGGTAAGTACAATAATAACAAGAGAAATATAGTAGGCATAAGAAATAATTTTAATAATAAAAACATGAGTCTAAAAACTATTATTGGTCAATCAAAAGGAAAGTATAACCGATTAGAAATAAAAGGTAAGGATGGAAATCAGGGACCGTATTTTTTAACATCTAAAACGAATGCAAGGAACGTAGTCATTTCATCAGGTTCAGAAAAAGTATGGTTAAATGGAGCTCAGTTAAAACGAGGTCAAGACCAAGATTACACAATTGATTATAGTGCGGCTGAAATAACTTTTACCGCTAAAAATTTAATATATTTTGATTCTGATATAGATATTGAGTATCAATATTCACAGTCAAATTATAAGAGTAGTTTTGTTCAAGCTACTTTGAAATCAAGGGTTGGAAAAAAATCTACTTTTTCTATATCCTATATTGATGAAAGAGATAATAAATCTTCTTCATTTATAACTCAAAATCAAAAAAATATTTTTAAATCTAAAGATATTATCCAAGACCTAGGTTCTATTTCTGATTCTCTAGGTGAATATAGATTGATAAATGGAGTTTATATTTATAATACTGATTTTTCACAAACATCAAGTAGATATAAAGTAATCTTTGGACCTGATCCCTCTGGTACCTATGTGCGTAAAATTTCTTCTCAGAACCGAATTTATTATGAATTTATAAGTTTAGATATAATTGATAATAGTCAGAGATATTCACCTGGTAGATCAATTAGTCCTCCTGTAAGTCAGCAATTATTACAATTTGATTCAATAATATCTCCCTATGGTGGATTATCTATAATTTCAGAAGGGGCTCTTTCAATTTATGAAAATAATATTTATTCAAATAGAAACTCTTCAAAGTTAAACGGTAGTGCTTTTCAATTTTTGATTGAACAAGAAACAGTTGAATTTAGAAAAGTTAAATTTGGGTTAGATTTAAAACATTGGCAAAATGGATCTGAATTTAGATCTCTTGGTAGAGATAGAAATGTAAACTTTAATGAATCTTGGGATATATACTCTAAACCAAAACAAGTAGGCCGTGAATCTTTATCATCTATCATGACTAAAATCAATATAGGGGAAAATATAGTTGGTGATATTGATTTTTCTCAATTGTCTCAGGGAAATCAAATAAAAAATCGCTCTGAAGTAAATTTTAATTATTCAGGAAATTATATTAACACTGCTCAAGTAAGGTATAATAAGGTCAATGCAATTTTAGAATTTCAAGAAATTGATGGACATATAAGATTTTTTAAAGGTGCAATAAAGCCTTTTTTAACTATAATTCATGAAATGAGAGAAAATTATTATAGGTTTGATGACATTATGGTTGGAATTGAATATAAAAAGAATAATCGTTATTTATCTTTTGGTGTTGGTGAAAGAGAGGATAAGGAATCAATTTTATCAGACTCTACAATTTTAAAGACAACTAAAGTTGGAAAAATACTTCAATTAGATTTTAATTCAATACAACCTTCAGGTTGGGGTTATGGATTTATGGGGCGTCAACGAATCCAAGAAGATAGTAAAGGTGAAATAATTAATAATTTTAGTAGTTTTAGAGGGACTCTAAATTATAGAAAAAAAGCAAGTCCTTTTCAGCTTGATTTTGTTGTAAATGCAAAGGAAGGTAGTAATGAGTCTCGTGCAGTTGTTTATGATTCTGTAGGTGTTGGCTTGGGCCATTACAGGTATGATAATCTTTTGAATGAATATATTAGTGATATGAATGGATCATTTGTGGCACATACTGTATTTACTGGTAATTACAAAAGCGGCTTTCTCATGGATGGATTAAATCAATTTTCAATTGACTTTTCTAAATGGAAATATGAAAGCCTTAATAATCTTAAATATAGACTAATGAATCGCTTGGATTTCTATGGAGATAAATTGAGTATTCTTGGAGATAACAATAATAATATTCAATTTCATCGTCAATTTATTCGACATGAATTAATACTAAGAAAAAGTCAAAATACAAATAGAAATAGAATTTGGTTTCAAGATGCTTTAAATATTAATGGAATGGACCCTAGAGGATGGGATGAGAGAAGTGACTATGAATGGGGTATTGAGTCGCAGGTTCAATTAAAAAAAAATAAATATTTTATTTTTTCAGGAGATGTTCATAACGCTATAGTTAAAAGTGAAAAAAACTGGATAACTGAAAGATCAGTTAAAGGTTTTACATCAGAGGTTGGTATTAAAGAAATTCAAACAGGCATAACCCAATGGGAAACAAAATTAGTTTATTATAAAGATGCCACTTCTATAGGAGAAAATTCTAATAAGGATGTAAATGCTTACGGTATTAAAATTAATTTTATTCGTTTTATTGGTAAAACAGGTAGAATTGAAGGTCAAATTCAGTATATGAATGCAAATGCTTTTAATTCAATGCCTCCAGAAGCGTTAAATGGCCTTTCGGATAATCGGACTTTCCGAACTAATATCAATGGCTCTTTGATGATAAGTAAATCTTTATCTATAAATTCTTCATTAATGTTTTTAAATGATGAACGCTATGATAATTTTATTAAGCTTCAAGGAGAAGTGCGTGCATATTTTTAAAGTATTTATATTGATTTCCTTTGGAATAATTAATGCTCAGCGAATTGATTCGCTTTTTTCACAATTATATGAAGAAGGAGAATGGAAAAGTTTCTATCAATTGAATAATAGTAATGAATATGAATTTATTCAAATTAACTCTAGAATTGACTCAATGTACTTTTTACACCAGAATAATGTTCAAGGATCAGTGTTAAAGAGCTTATTTAAGCCAATTTTAGGACTTTCTACTCGAAGTCAAGCACTAAGACAACTAAGAGTCATTAAGAGCGCCTATCCCTTTATTGATGATGGCTCTTTCCTCTCATTTGCAAAGTACGATAATAATAGAATAGCTGCAGTGGTTGATTTCAATCCTGTTTTTAAAAGTCAAATTGGTGGTTTGTTGGGAGCAAGTAAAGGAAAAGAAGGTGAATGGATATCTACGGGAGAGATTGATATACATTTAGAAAATCCTAGGGAAAAAGGTTCGATTTTGGATCTTAAATGGCAACAGCCAGATGCCAATACTAGAAAATTATATTTTTCTATAGAAACACCTTTTTTATTTAGCTTGCCATTTGGTACGTTAATTCAACTAGATCAAAATTTTATTGAAAATAGTTATTATATTGAATCTACTTCTGGTTTACTTACAGGCTTAAGTCCTTTTGGCCAGTGGAGGTTTGGAGGGAAAAAAGAATCAGGGAAAGATTTATCACAAAATAAAAAGTTTAGCTCAAAATCAATATTACTAGGTTTAAAAGTGGATAGGAGAAACAATAGATGGTTACCATACTCTGGTCAATTTTTTGAAACAGCAATGACTCTTGGGAATTTTAATGATCATTTTGGTAAAACAACAATGTTTGAATCAAAATTTAAATTTCAAAAATATAAAAATATTGGAAATAGTGTAATTTTAGTTTTTTCTCAAGGTGAAAGTGTTTTATTAAATAATAGAAAATTGATTTCAGCCAAAAAAGTAAAATATGGAGGGATAAATACAATCAGAGGTTATAGAGAAAATCAGTTTGCGTCAGAATGGATATTTATTCAAACGTTTGAATTGTTATTTGGGAACCTAAAGCAATCTCAATCATTCATATTCATAGATATACCAGCAGTTAGTAATTATACTATTCATCCAGGCTATGGTTTAGGGTTTCGTCAATATAAAGGAACAATAGCATTGGATATTTCAATTGGATTCTCAAAACGTTCTGCTGGTGGGAAAATACATATTAAATTCTCTTCTAAATTATAAATGATAAAAAAGATAATAAATATATTAGCGAACGCACCAAAAAATACTTTGAGCCAAAAAGAATTAATTAAAAGACTTAAAGTTAGAAAAAGTGATGTTGGCGCTATAAAAATTTTCATTAAACAGATGTCTATTAATGGTGAAATTATTAGACTAAAGCCTAATCGTTATTGTCTACCTAAGTCGCCTAAGAAAATTGAAGGTAAACTTTCGGTAACTCAAAAAGGTTTTGGTTTTGTAATTACAAATGATGATAATGAAGATATCTTTATTGGTCGCCGTTCTATGTCTGATGCTATTAATGGTGACAAAGTCCTTGTGAAAATTAAGGGAAGATCTAATTCCAGAGGGCTTAGCGGAAGGATTCATAAAGTATTAGAGCGTGCTTCAAATACTTTTATAGGCGTTACTTATCTTTATAGTGGCAAATTTTTTATTGAAGTGTCCCCAGTAAATCCTGGACGTGGCATTCGATTAATTGGATCTAAAAAAGAATTAACAGAAGGTAAGATAGTTAAAGCAAGAGTGAAGGACTGGGGCAATGCAAACGATCCGATTATTGCAAGTTTTGAATCTATTATTGGAGATGCAAATGACCCAGCTAATGATTTAAAAATGATTCTTCATAAATATGATTATGATCAGTCTTTTTCTTCAAGTATTAATCAGGAAGTAAAAAAGTATTCCGAAGATGATATTAAAGATGAAATAAAAAATAGACTAGATTTAAGAAACGATATATGTTTTACCATTGACCCACAAGAGGCAAAAGACTTCGATGATGCTTTATCAATAAAAAACAATAAAATGGGTACTGAGATTGGAGTTCATATTGCAGATGTGAGTCATTTTGTGACTCCAAATTCACTTATTGATAAAGAAGCTATGCATAGAGGTACTTCAGTTTATTTTACAGAAGGAGTTGTACATATGCTGCCAAAAGAATTATCTGCAGATTTATGTTCAATTCGCCCTGGAGTTGATCGATTAGCTATATCTGCAATCATTCAATTAGACCAAAGCTATAAAGTTTTAAATGTTGATATACGTCCAACAGTAATTAATAGTAAAGCTCGCCTTACCTACCAAGAAGTTCAGGACATAATCGAAGGTAAAAATAAACATGCATTTAAAGCTCAAATTAATGACCTTCGAAAACTTTCTATTGCGCTTTATAAAGATCGATCAAAAAATGGAAGTTTAGATTTTAATATTCCAGAACCAGTATTTGATATGAATGAAAAAGGTATTCCGGATGACATCAGACCTAGTGAAAGACTTATTTCTCATCGGATTGTTGAAGAATGCATGCTTCTGGCTAACAAGGTTGTTGCAGTTGAAATACCTAAAAAAATACCTAAAAATCTTAACTTTTTCTATCGTGTTCATATAAAGCCAGATTCATTAAGAGTAGAGAAATTTGCGGGGCTATTAAAAAGACTTAAACTAGGTATTTATGCTCCTGATGGAGAAATGTCTCCTAATGATTTTAAAAAAATATTAAAGCATGTAGAAGATTCACCTTATAGGCCATTAATTGAAAATGTAGCCTTAAGAACAATGAGTAAGGCAGAATATGCTATAAAAAATAAAGGCCATTTTGGATTAGCTTTTAAAAATTATACTCACTTTACATCTCCCATTCGTCGGTATCCTGATTTATTGGTTCATCGAATGATTAAAATGTTAGATAGACATTCCTTTGAATTAAAAAATGAATGGAATGATAAAATTGAAGAAGCTTTGAAACTTTCAAATGAAAAAGAGATAGAAGCATTGAATGCGGAGCGTGAATATATTAAAGTAAAGCAGCTTAGATGGCTCGCTGAAAGAATTAATTCAGTTTTTGAAGGAACTATAACCGGTGTAACAAATTTTGGATTTTTTGTAGGATTAAAGTCGTCAATGGCTGAAGGTTTGATTCATATTGATACTCTTGAGAATGATACCTATTATTATGATGAAGATCATTATTCTATTAAAGGTCGGAGTCTTAAAGAAGAGTTTAGGTTAGGTGATAGAGTGCATATTAAAATAATTTCTGTGCAGATAGAAAAACAACGAGCAAATTTTGCTCTACATGATCAAAATTAAATTGATGATAAAATTTTATCAATATTTATTTTTATCAATATTTATTCTATCCTGCGAAGCACTTAAGCCAGTAGCTCAAGGAGCTGATAATGAATTAGTTGTTGTTTCATCCTTAGAGGATAGAGTCGTAATTAAGAATATTATAACAACTATTTTTAGCGATACATTGTTTACACCTCAGCCAGAAGCTTATTATAAAACAATTTGGGTCAATCCAGAAAATTTCAATGATGTGAAGGATCATGTTAATGTAATAGTCGCAGCTGTAGGTAGCCACCCTAGAAATATGGGAGTAAAATTAATCAAACAAGTTTTATCAACATCTCAGTATAAATCAAGCATGGAGGGAGATAATCAGTTAATATTTGCAAAAGATGTATTTGCTAAGGATCAGAATTATTTGATAATTAATGGACCTAGTCAAAATATAATTTTAGAAAGTGCAAAAGATAAAGGGCCATGGCTAAATAAGCAATTTGAAACTCTTTTATTTAAACGTCAAAGTATCCATCTTTTTGAAGGCTCTTCTCGTCAAAAAGAATTGGAGAATAGATTATTAAAAGATTATGGCTGGACTTTTAAAATCCCTTGGGGCTATACAGTTATAAATGATGATGATAAAGAACAATTTTTTTGGATGGGCAGAGATATACCATATAGATGGCTAGCCGTAAAATGGGAAGAAGGTCTAGTCTTTAGTGATTCTTCATCAGTTAGTAAATATGTTAAGAAAGTTTCATCGGAATATTTTAAAACAATTCAATATTCTGACTATATGTTTAAAATTGAACCACATAGGTTTAAAAATTGGGGTGCTTGGAGAATCACAGGTTTATGGGAGAGTGTAGAAGAAGCACAAGGTGGTCCTTTTATATCATATCTTTTTTATGATGAGCGTACAGATAGAACTTACTTTCTTTATATGATGATTTTTCATCCAGGCAATGATAAATATTTATTGTTAAGACAAGTTGATATTGTTGCTCATTCTTTCAAAATTAATTAAATCAAATAAATGAAAAACATAATTATAACTGGTGGATATGGTCAATTAGGAATAGCTTGCAAAAAAGACTTAAAAAATAGCTTTAATACTTTAATAACTGGAAGTAATACCTTTAGAGAAGGTGTGAAGCTAGATATTACTAATAGAAATGATATCGCAAGAGTCTACAGTGACTTTAAACCTGATGTGGTACTAAATCTTGCAGCAATGACTAACGTTGATGAATGTGATAGAGATAAAATTGGTGCAAATAAAATTAATATTGAGGGTGTTGAAAATCTTTGTGAAAATTTCAAGGGTCATTTTATTCAATTATCTACTGATTATGTTTTTGATGGTTTATCTGGGCCATACAATGAATTAGATGAAGTAAATCCAATTTCACATTATGGAAAAACTAAATTAGAGGCTGAAAATTGGCTAAAAAATAATTACAGTAATTCGACGATTCTTAGAGCAAATGTTCTTTATAGCTATACTAAACGTACAAAAGCTAGTTTTGTTAAGTGGGTTGTTGATTCACTCAAAAATAATAAAGAAATAAATGTAGTAAATGATCAATGGAATAATCCAACATGGACTGAATCAATTTCATTTGTTATAAAAAATATTATCAATATTGGTTTAACTGGTCTTTATAATTATGGTGATAAAGATTTTATGTGTCGCTATGATTTCGCTATATTGATCTCTAAGATTTTTAATTTGGATGAAACTCTCATAAAACCAATCAAAACATCAAATTTGAATCAAGTTGCAAAGCGACCATTGAAAAGTGGATTAAAAACTGAAAAGATTGAATCTAGATTGGGAATAGTTCCAAATTCTGTTGAAGATTGTTTAAGGAAAATCAGTAATAATTTAACAAAATGAAAACACTAATTATATCACCAACTTATAATGAATGTAAAAATATAGATACACTTGTCCATGAAGTGTTTAATCGTAATCCAGATTATCATATGTTAATAGTTGATGATAGTTCCCCAGATGGAACTGCAGAAATAGTTCTTAGTTTACAATCTATTTATCCAAATCTTTATCTTGAAGTTAGAAAAAAGAAGAATGGATTAGGTCGAGCGTATATATTTGGTTTCAAATGGGCCTTATCTAGGGATTATAAAGTAGTTATTCAGATGGATGCAGATATGTCACATCATCCTAAAGAAATAAAGCATATGATAAAATTATTAAAATCAAATGATTTAGTAATTGGTAGTCGTTATATCAATGGAGTGAGTGTTGTGAATTGGCCTATTCGACGACTGATTTTAAGCTATGGCGCAAATCTTTATTCACGTTTTGTTACTGGAATGCCATTGAAAGATGCTACTGGTGGTTATAAAGCATGGTCAAGGCGTGTTTTAGAATCTATTGAATTTGACAAGGTCAAATCATCTGGATATTCTTTTCAAATTGAAATGAATTTTCGTGCTTGGTTAAAAGGTTTTAAGCTTTATGAGCACCCTATAATCTTTATTGATAGGACCATTGGTGAATCTAAAATGAGTCGCGCAATAATGTTTGAAGCGGTATGGATAGTATGGAGATTACGTATTTGGCGTATTTTTGGGTGGAATAAATAATTTTTATTTTAATTTGCAGAAGTTATGACAGACTATTATCTAGATTTTGAAAAGCCTTTAAAGGAAATTGATCAAAAAATTGTTGAGCTTGAAACAGATTCAACTTCTTCAGATCATTCTTCTGAGATTATTCAGCTTAATTCTAAAAAAGAAGAAACTCGAAAAAGTATTTTTTCAGACTTGTCGCGATGGGAGCGTGTTCAACTAGCTCGTCATCCTCAAAGGCCTTTTTCGTTAGATTATATTAAAAATATTTCTTCTGATTTTATTGAATTACATGGAGATCGTTATTTTGGTGATGATAATGCTGTAATTGCAGGAATTGGAAGTATTGATGATGTCAAAGTTATCATTATTGGACAGCAAAAAGGTCGTAATACAAAAGATAACTTATTTAGAAATTTTGGAATGATGAGACCTGAAGGTTACCGTAAAGCTCTTCGAATAATGAAATTAGCTCAAAAATTTGATTTACCTATAATTACATTAATTGATACACCTGGAGCATATCCAGGTCTTGGAGCTGAAGAAAGAGGACAAGGTGAAGCTATTGCTCGAAATCTTCTTGAAATGTCTAAGCTAACTGTTCCAATTATATCAGTTGTAATTGGTGAAGGTGCAAGTGGTGGGGCACTTGGGATTGGAATTTGCGATAGAATGTTGATGCTGGAAAACACATGGTATTCTGTAATAAGCCCGGAGGGATGTGCTTCAATTCTTTGGAGAGATGCATCTAAAGCTTCGGATGCTGCAGATGCAATGAAGGTAACACCTAAAGATCTTTTGAAAATGAAAATCTGTGATCGAATAATTCAAGAACCTTTAGGAGGTGCACATCGTAATTTTGAAGAAACTGCATCAATATTAAAGACTGTTCTCCTTAAAGAGTTAGATGCTCTAAAGAAAACTAACCCTACTTCATTTTTAGATCGTCGAATTGAAAGATATGAGAAAATTGGTGTTTATACTGAGTCTTAATGACGTCTTTTGATTATTTAATTAAAATATTTTATAAAGATATAGACCAAATGGGATTGGTTTATTATTCGCGTTATTTTGAATTTTTTGAACAAGCTCGAACAGAACTTCTCAACAACATAGGTATTAAAGTTTCAGGAATAGAAGAATCAGGCTATTTATTACCTGTTATTTCAGCTACATGCAATTATAAAGAGGGAGCAAAATTAGAAGATGAGATAATTGTTAAAACGGTCATTGAAGGTATGATTGGTATTAAGTTGAAAATTAACTATAAAATATATCGTAAATCAGATAATCATCTACTGGTAATAGGTAATACGTTACACGCTTTTACAGATAAAAAATATAGACCAAAGCGTCCACCTAAACTTTTTTTAGAAAAATTCAGTTTTATTTCCCCTGATTAATCAAATAAACGGCGCTTATAGTAAGTGCTCCACCTAAAATTGTTGAGAAAGCTAACGTTTCACCTAGTAAAACTATTGAAAGTCCAATCGCACTCGTTGGCACTATATACATAAATGATGATGACTTTTCTGATCCAATGCGCATAGTTGCCAAAAAGAAAATTGTAGTTCCAAATCCAATGGCGCCAACAGATATAATTAAAAAATGCACCCAAAACGTTATGTCATGGTCCATAACTTTTATTAATTCCTTCCAAGGGGCGAAAATAAATGAAAATAAGAATGACAGCATATACAACCATAAACTGAAATTAAGGAAGTGAAGGTCTTCTTTGGATTTTTGCGTACAAATTGTAATAATTGACCAGGATAGTGCAGCTAAAATAAAATAAATATTTCCAGAACTTATAAGAGCTAAAACATTGATTTCCCATATTCGAATTAGTATAAGTCCGCCTAAAACACCTAAGCAAATTCCTAAAAAATCTTTTTTATAAATCTTTGTATTAAATATATTTGCTGCTATTAGATATGTTATTATAGGGCTTAATGTTGGAACAATTACACCACCTAAGCTTGCAATCCCAATTTGTGTACCTTTTAAATAATTATAGTTATAAGCAATAAGGCAAAAAGCTGCAATTATTATATATTTTAAAGAAGATTCTGGTCGTTGAAGTTTTATTTTTAAAAATGACATAAGTATTGCAATACTTATGGTTGCAAAAATAAACCTCCAAACCATTATTATATTTGGATTGCCATATTCCCCGACAATTTTACCACTTGGCCAAGAGGCTCCCCAAATTAGCATGGCAAAAACCATTAGAATATATATCCGAATATTTTTATTATTATTTATTAATTTGATAAGATGCTATTTTTAATTATTAGTTATAATTTTTTTCTTTAAATACCTTCGTTGGGATTCAGGTTTTTAAAGTCGTAATTTAGTTTTTAATTATTATTATTACAGAGGAATTTATGTCAGGACATAGTAAATGGTCGACTATTAAGCATAAAAAAGCAGCTCTAGATGCTAAACGTGGAAAAGTTTTCACCAAAGTAATTAAAGAATTAATGGTAGCTGCAAAATCTGGTGGTAGTGACCCCGATTCAAATCCAAGATTAAGACAAGCAATGTCGACAGCAAAAGCATCTAATATGCCCAATGATACAATGACTAGAGCTATTCAGAAAGGTGCAGGTGAATTAGAAGGTGTTAACTATGAAGAAATATCATATGAAGGGTATGGCCCTGGTGGTGTAGCAATAATGATGGATGTTATGACTGATAATAAAAATCGTACCGTTGCAGAAATTCGCCATTTGATGAGTAAATATGATGGTAATCTTGGAGAGAATGGTTCTGTCGGTTGGATGTTCGAAAAACTAGGACAAATCACTTTATCTGGTAACTCAAATGATGAAGAAGCATTTAATGATGCACTTGAATTTGGAGCAAATGACTTTAATGCATTGGAAAGTACATTTTTAATTGGTTCCTCACCATCTGAAACAGTAAATATAGCTGAAGCGATGG
>CAJJBS010000042.1 GCA_905182385.1 Fidelibacterota bacterium TCS55 | reverse complement strand
CGAGGGGAGAACCAATCTTCAAACTATATATTTTTTTAATATTTATTTTTAATATATTTTTTTAATATTTTTATCTGTTTATCGTCAAAATAAAGAAACTATTTATTAAATTCAGCGTTATAAAATTATGAAAAAAATTATAATTACTATTCTATTTTGTGTTTTTTCATTATTAAATGCACAATCATTTGGACAAAATAAAGTTCAATACAGAGAGTTTGATTGGAAATTCATCTCTTCACCAAATTTTGATGTTTATTATTATGGCGATGAAATTGATTTAGCTAATTTTACAATGGAAGCCTCAATTGAAGCATATGAACAGATTGCTAAGCATTTGAGATGGAATTTAAAGAAGCGTGTATCAATTATTGTTTACCATTCTCACAATGAATTCCAACAGACTAATGTTGTAGGTGTTTATATGCAAGAAGGTATTGGCGGCGTTACGGAACTTTTCAAAAACCGTGTAGTTATTCCTTTTGAAGGAGACTACAAAGCATTTAGGCATGTAATCCATCATGAATTAGTACATGCAATGATCAATGACCTTATATATGGTGGAAGGATGCAAAATGTAGTTTCTAACCGAATTCAGCTAGCTCTCCCGTTGTGGGTAAATGAAGGCTTAGCTGAATACTTATCTTCTAACTGGGATACTGAAGCAGATATGATCATTAGAGATTTAGCTATAAATGAACGTATTCCAACAATAAGAGAACTCGAATATTTCTTAGCTTATAAAGGTGGTCAATCTGTTTGGCGATTTATTGCATCAAAATATGGACGTGAAAAAATTGGAGAAATATTCCAATCGATGAAGCGTTATGGAAATGCTGAAAAAGGTTTTAAAGATGCTATTGGCATGGATTTTGAAGAATTAACAGAACAATGGCACAAATATATTAAAAAAGAATATTATCCAGATGTTGAAGGACGTGATGAAGTTAAGGATATATCGATAAGACTTACGGATCACAAAAAAAATAACAACTTTTACAATGTATCTCCAACTATTTCTCCGGATGGAAGTAAAATTGCTGTTTTATCAGATAGGTCTGGATATATGGATATATATATTATTGATGCTGTTTCTGGTAAAAAGATTAAAAGACTTGTTAAAGGAAGTCGCTCTATAAATTTTGAAGAATTAAAATTTCTTCAACCAGGTATTAGCTGGTCTCCCGAAAGTGATAAAATTGTTATTGCTGCAAAAGCTGGTGCATCTGATGCTCTTTATTTAATTGATATTAAGTCAGATAAACAAGAAAAAATCTCATTTGACTTAGATGGAGTTTTTACAGCAGCATGGAGTCCAAATGGAAATCAGCTAGCCTTTGTTGGGAATGAAGGTGGTGCAAGTGATATCTATCTCTATGAATTAGAATCTAAAAAGACAATAAACTTAACAAATGATATATACTCTGACACAGAACCATCATGGAGTCCAAACGGAGAAAAGATTGTATTTATTTCTGATAGGGGTATTAAAAATAATAGTATTACAACAACTGCAAAAGATATGATTGATCATAATTATGATCAGAGCGATGTTTTTATAATTGATTTAAATTCAAATAATATTAGTCAGATAACAAATACTGTATACAATGAAAATTATCCAATATTTTCTAATACTGAAAATAAGCTTTTTTTCACTGGTGATTATCAAGGGACATGGAATTTATTTCGATATGATTTTGACTCAAGAGAATCTGTTCCAATAACAAATTTATTAACTGGACTATTTCAATTAAGCCTAACCAAGGATGATGGCTCTTTAGTCTTTTCTGGTTATTCAAGCTTAGGGTGGGATGTCTTTAGATTGAGTAACCCTCTGAGTTTAGAATCTACTAAAATTGAGCCAACAAACTATATTTCGAATCGAAAAGAAAATGATAAAGAAGAATTAGTAGATCTTAGAAGAGATAAGAGTAAGGGGACTTTTACAAATACTTCTGATTATTCAAATTATATATTTGCTTCAGAATTTGAAAATTATAATAAAAAAGATGTAAATAATGAACCTATAACAGTGAGAAATGACTCATTATTTTTAAATAATGAAGGTGATTATGTTGCTCAAACTTATAAAACCAAATTTAGTCTTGATGTAGCACAAGGGAATATTGGATATAATAATGTTTTTGGTCACCAAGGTTTATTGGTCTTCTATTTTAGTGATCTTATGGGCGACCATCAAATATCTTTTGCAATGGAATCTCAAATTTCTCTAACTAATAGTGACTACTTCCTTAATTATTCATATTTAAAACAAAGAATGAATTATTACTTTACTTTGTTTCACCAAGCTGATTTCTTTTTTGCTGGTTATGGTTATAGTGATTTAGGGATGTTAACTGAATTAACAGCTCGAATGAGGCACTTTGGATTTTCAGCAACTGCTTCAAGACCAATTAATAGGTTTCATAGAATTGATGCAGGAGTCATTATTCATAATTTAGATTATAAATTATTTCAAATTGACACATATATGAATACTAATAATATTTTACAAGATGACGGATTTATTGCTGCGAATCCAACACTTAGTTACATATATGATAATACCGTAAATGGTTATACTGGACCAATAGACGGTTTTCGTCAAAATACTACGTTAGAAGTAAGTCCGGCTATGGGTAATAAAGGTATTTCATATCAAAAGATAAAAGTAGATCTTAGGAAATATCAAATGATCAATAGAGATTATTCATTTGCAGGTCGAATGTATTTTGGAACTAGTACAGGAAAAAATCCCCAAAAATACTTTTTAGGTGGTATGCAAAATTGGCTAATAGGGACTGGAACTACAAATGGTACAGATGATGGAGAGACCAATGAAGCAAGATGGCGAAATGTTATACTTGACAGTGAAAATAACAACCTATTAGAAGATATTTATTTTTCAGAATATGCTTATCCATTACGTGGATCAAGGTTTTCTGAACGTTTCGGAACAAATGTTCTATTAACTAATTTAGAATTTAGGTTCCCTTTAATTCAATATTTAGCATTGGGTTTTCCCTTGAAAATGGTTCTTGGTAATATTAGAGGGCATGTTTTTATGGATATAGGTGCGGCTTGGGATGATACAAGAGAATTCTCAGACTTTTCTTCTCTTCAAGCTAAATATGGAAATAATTTACCTGATAATTTTTCACCTTGGGTTCGTGCCATAGGCTATGGTATTAAATTGCCAATTTTTGCACTTTGGAGAATAGAAGCTGCGTATGACTGGGATGATGATGGTTTCTCAAAACCACAGTGGTATTTATCTATTGGTTACGATTGGTAAGATTTATAGAGCTTTCAACTTGTTTCTAAAAAAAGTCTGATTAAACTTCCTCTATAAGTATGGGGCCACTAAAATCTAAAACTGTCTATTTATGTTCTGCCTGTGGCGATGACCATCCAAAATGGAATGGTCAATGTCCTTCATGTAATGAATGGGGAACCTTAAGTGAGTTTAAAGTTTCAAAAAAACGTAAAGAAAACTCAAATGGTCTAACGCAAGAAACAAAAAATCTAGATGAAGTTTTAAAAGATGGTGAGATCAAAAGAATATCATTAGGAATAACGGAAGTAGATAGAGTGCTTGGAGGAGGTTTGCTCCCAGGTTCTTTAATCCTTTTGGGTGGTAATCCAGGTATAGGTAAATCAACTTTAGCAATACAAATCTTGCCTGCTTTTAATAATCCAGTTTTATATGTATCTGCAGAAGAAAGTGAAGATCAAGTGGCCCTTCGTGCTAACAGATTAAAGGTTAATTCTAAACAATTACATCTTTCTTCTGAAAATAGGATTCAAGGAATTTTAGATCAAGTTTCATTGGTTCAACCTGAATTATTAGTAATTGATTCTATTCAAACTATTTTTAGCGATGAATTAGATTCATTACCTGGTTCAATCTCTCAAGTTCGAGAATGTGGTCAACAACTACTACAACTATCAAAGCAAAAAGGCATTGCAGTCATAATTATTGGTCATGTGACTAAAGAAGGTTTAATTGCAGGCCCAAAAATGCTTGAACATATGGTAGATACTGTACTTTACTTAGAGGGAGATGATCGTTATGATCATCGAATATTACGTTCAGCTAAAAATCGATTTGGGGCTACAAATGAAGTTGGTATTTTTCATATGAATGAAAAAGGTTTAGTCGAAGTTGAAAATCCTTCTGAGTTATTTTTAGCAGAACGTCGGAATGATATAACTGGATCTACAATTTTTCCATCTTTAGAAGGAACTCGTCCTATTTTAGTTGAAGTGCAAGCTTTGGTATCAAATGCGAACTTTGGAACACCACAAAGAAATGTAAATGGGTTTGATTTTAAAAGATTAGCTATGTTATTAGCTGTACTAGAGAAAAGAATTGGTACACATATGGGTACTAAAGATGTCTTTATTAACCTTGTTGGTGGTTTAAAAATTGATGATCCAGCTGCAGATTTAGCAGTAATAAGCGCTGTGGCATCAAGTAGCAGAGATAAAATTATTAAAGAATCTGTTGTACTCATTGGTGAAGTGGGGCTTGGAGGTGAAGTACGTTCAGTAAGTAGATTAAAAGAAAGGATTAATGAAGCAAAATCTTTAGGTTTTAAATCAGTTATTGCCCCTGCAGCAAATATGAAAAGAATAAAAGATAAAATTAAAGGTGTTGAGATAAAAGGCGTAACTAATGTTGGTGAAGTATTTAACCATTTATTTTAATGCAGTTTGATATTCTTTATAATGATAAGGAGACAGCAGCGCGAAGCGCTATCTTAAAAACAAATCACAGTAATATTCATACACCTGTTTTTATGCCAATTGGTACTCAAGGTGCTGTGAAAACAATTGACCCAGAAGTCCTTTCTAAGCTAGACGCGAATATAATCTTAGGTAATACGTACCATTTATATATTAGGCCAGGTCATGAATTAATAAAAAAAGCAGGGAGCCTTCATTCATTTATAAACTGGAATAAATCAATTTTAACTGATAGTGGAGGTTTTCAAGTTTACTCTTTATCAAAATTAAATAAGATTTCAGATGAAGGAGTTGAATTCAAATCGCATTTAGATGGTAGTAGTCATTTCTTCACACCTGAAATTTCAATGGATATTCAAAGACACTTAGGTTCAGATATAATTATGGCTTTTGATGAATGTCCTCCAGGTCAAGCTGATGAGAAGATAGTAAGATCTGCAGTTGATAGAACTACTAAATGGATTAAGCAATGCAGTAATTTTATAAAACAAAATCAGCCTTTTTATGATTGGGAGCAGACTCTCTTTCCTATTATTCAAGGTGGAACTTTTTCTTCATTAAGAGAAAGAAGTGCAGAAGAATTATTACCTTTTTCAAAATGTGGGATAGCAATTGGAGGTTTAGCGGTTGGTGAAGAAAAAAGTTCAATGTTTGAAATAATTCATTTAATGAATACTCTGCTACCTAAAGATCAACCTCGGTACCTTATGGGTGTTGGTAGACCAACAGATTTAGTTAGATCGGTACAATTAGGCATTGATATGTTTGACTGTGTTTTGCCCACAAGGAATGCGCGCAACGGACAACTATTCACTAGTCAAGGGATTATAAATATTGGTAATAAAATTCATAAAGAAGCCTTTGATCAATTAGACCCAAACTGTAATTGTTATACTTGTGAAAATTTTTCAAAATCGTATCTTCGGCATCTTTTTAACATAAAAGAAGTATTGGGATTAAGATTAGCAACTATTCATAATTTATCTTATTACATGAACTTAATGGGTGATATTAGAAAAAATATTAAAGAACAAACATTCTCTACTTGGTCTATAGATTATCTTAAAAGAATGAATGATCATAAAGGGATGTGAAATGTTTAAGAATTTAATTTTTTTATTTTTTAGCATTTTTTATTGTTATGGGCAAGAAATTAGTTTTATGCGATTTTATGCTAACGATCATGATTATTTATCAGATAATCGTTTATTAGCGACTGCAAGGTTTGATCGACCATATATTCAAGTATTTTACAATGATAATAAAGTTCCGATTATTAGAGAGTTTATCGATTCTAAAGGCGAACTTAAAAATAAAGAAATATTTGAGTATAAAAATGAAAAAAAAATGATTAGGCGTTATTTTTTAGATGAAGAACAACGTCCCGATAGTTTAATTCAGTACGGAGTAGATGAGCCATGGTCTTTAGAATTTCGAAAAGTTATAAAGGATAGAAACAAATACTATTTTGAAGGTCAAGAATCAAAATTTATACTAAATGCTTCGGATCAAATTCAAAAAATAGTATTTAGCAATGTTCAAGGATTTGATTACGGTGAAATCAAGTTTATTTATGATCATTTAGGACTTTTAAAGGGTGAGTTGTGGAATATTTTACCAGCTAAAAGTATAGTTAGGCGCTTTATTTATGATGTTGATATGATTACGGGAAAAAAAGAGATATGGGAGTATGGTGAAAATGGACAAGAAATAAGTCATGTTGCTTTAACTCAACCATCAGCAAGTGAACTTTATAAAACTCCGCCACCTCGAATTGGTAATCAATTAGATGAAATATCCGTAATTCTCGAAGATATCCGTACACAAGAAATAGATATTCCTTTTGAAATATTTATACCAAAAACTGATTTTGATCTAATGATCTTAACAAATACTGATAGCCTAATGATTGATTTAGTTAATATTAATTCGAATAGAGTCACATTTAAAGTCATTGGAGATACAAGTTCACTAACAATGCCAATTTTTAGAGTTAAATCTATTACCTCAAAGTATGGTGAACGGATTTACCCCTAAACTTGCATATCGCTAAATAGATTAAGTAAATTGTTTTATTCATAAACACATACCAGAGACCTAATGAAGCTATTTAACTTTTCAATTATTATTTCAATATTAAGTACTTTTGGAGTATCACAAACTTATCCTCCTCCAACAACGTTAGTGTCAGTCCCTTCTGCAGGTACTCTTGTTCGTGGAAGCTATGCTATGCAAATGCGGGTTCAAAAAAATGGTGGTCTTACTTCCTCCTTAAGCGTAGGAATAACAGACCGTTTTCAATTTGGTTTATCTTTTGGTTCAGCAAACTTAATAGGTGATGATAGTTTAGAGTGGTATCCTCGTCCAGAAGCAAATTTAAAATACCGACTTATTGATGAAACTACCTCAATGCCTGGATTATCTTTAGGACTAGATACTCAAGGTCAAGGGCAATTTAATGAAGCAGATACTCTGATGCGTTATGATGTTAAAGCTATGGGTATCTATGTAGCTAGTAGCAAAAATTGGGTAACACCATTAGGTAATTTAGGATTGCATATGGGAACTAATTATAACTTTGCTGAAGTGAATGATGGAGATAAAGATATAAATTATTTCTTTGGAATTGATATGGAGTTCAATCCTGAACTTTCGATACTACTAGAGTATAATGCAGCTCTAAATGAAAATGATATGACTGCTAAAACAATGTCAATTTCAAAAGGTGGTTACTTGAATGCTGCAATTCGTTGGACCTTTGTTGAGCGTTTACATATTGAAATGGACTTTAACAACCTTCTCTTCGATAATGATAAGGTTGATTATTTTAATAGAGAACTTAAGATTACTTATATTGAATATTTTTAGGAACGTAGTTTGCTAAAAATATATTTATTTAAAATCTAAAATAGTATTATCAAATTTATATATGTCTGATTTAAAAGAACATAAAATTACCTCAAATCAAATATTTTCTGGAAAATTAATTGATCTCTATTTAGATAATGTCAGGTTGCCAAATGGTAAAAAGAGTACAAGAGAGTGGTTAGATCATCCAGGGGCCGTTTGTTTAGTCCCAATTCTAAATAATGGAGACATCCTTTTAATTCGTCAATTCAGATATGGACCTAGACAAGAGTTTATCGAGATTCCTGCGGGAAAAATTGATAAGAATGAAGAACCTTTAGAATGTGGTTTTCGTGAACTAGAAGAAGAGACTGGTTATAAATCAAATAAATTAACTTTTTTGACAAATATTCACCCTGCTATTGGTTTCTCAAATGAAAAAATGTGGATGTATTTAGCAGAAGAATTAGAATTGTCAGAAAGGAAATTAGATGAAGATGAATTCCTGGAGTTATTACCAACACCACTTAACATGGCTTTAAAATGGGTATTTTCTGGAAAGATTACTGATGTTAAGACTATAATTGGAATTTTGTGGGTGAAAGAATTAAAGTTTAATCATTAAATTTTATGAATTTTTCAGAGTTGATTAAAAAAAAAGCAATAGAATTAGGTTTTCAAAAAGTTGGAATTGCAAAAGCAGAAGCATTACCCAATCACAAAAAAAATTTAGAAGAATGGATAACTTCAGGTAGTCATGCCTCAATGGACTGGGTTGCAAATAGAAAAGAAGAACGAGGAAATATTCATAATTACTTCCCTGAAGCTAAATCAATCATATCAGTTGGGATGAATTATTATACTGGTATAAATCAAAATAATCTTAATTCAAAATTAAAATTTAGTAATTATGCATGGGGCGAAGACTATCATAAAGTACTCAAATCAAAATTATATCAGTTTTTAAATTGGATTAAAAAGAGTCAACCCAGTATAAAAGGAATTGTATGTGTAGATACTTCTCCATTAATGGAGAAAGTGTTTGCTCAAAAAGCAGGTTTAGGTTGGCAAGGGAAACATACAAGTTTAATTACACGCGATTATGGTAGTTGGATTTTCTTGGGAGAGTTAATAGTTGATATCCCTTTAGATTATGATGCTCCTTTTATTGAAGATCTTTGTGGCTCTTGTACCGCTTGTATAGATGAATGTCCAACTAATGCTTTAGATGAATATAAAATTGATTCAAATAAATGTATTTCTTACAGATCAATTGAGCATCGAGGACCATTTAAAGTTGATGAAAACGAATTGCAAGGTTGGATCTATGGCTGTGATATTTGTCAAGAAGTATGTCCGTGGAATCAAAAATTTAACGTAAGTACTTCTGAAAAAGCATTTTATCCGCGTAAAGAAATAATGGAGTGGGAAGATAATGATTGGGCTTCACTAGACGAGGAGGGCTTTAGGAAATTATTTAAAGATTCAGCAGTTAAGAGAACTAAATATTCTGGTTTAGATAGGAATATTAAAAATAATTTAGAAAAGGAGATTTAATAATGAAAAAAGTAGGTTTATTGTTATCAGGTTCTGGTTTTAATGATGGCTCTGATATTCATGAGTCTGTTATTTCTATGCTTGCTTTAGATAGAGCTGGAGTTGAGACTGTAATAATGGCACCAAATATTGATCAAATGCATGTAGTAAATCATTATACTGGACAGGAAATGGATGAATTTAGAAATGTTCTTGTTGAATCATCTCGAATTGCACGTGGTAATATTAAAGATATGGCCGAAGTGACAGGAAATGATATTGATGCTTTAATTATCCCCGGGGGTTTTGGCGTTACAAAAAATCTTAGTGATTATGCAATGGCTGGAGCAGATTGCTCAGTGAATCCTGATGTCTACCGTTTAGTATCAGAGTTATATTTACTTCAAAAACCAATTGGTGCTATTTGTA
>CAJJBS010000041.1 GCA_905182385.1 Fidelibacterota bacterium TCS55 | reverse complement strand
ACCACTATATAATACCCCATTTTTTATCACATACTCAATTGACCGTGTATTGCGTATATCGTCTAATGGATTTTTTTTCATTATCACCATATCGGCAAGTTTTCCAACCTCGATTGATCCTAGCATATGATCAAGTCCGTGATGTGTAAAACCATTGATCGTTGCAATCTCGATTGCATCATAATTTGTAAATCCACCTTGAGTAAATAATTCCATTTCCCAGTGAGCTCCAAGACCCATCATTTGACCATGTGCACCCATATGTAATTTAATTCCACGATCATAAAGTTTTTTCAATGTTTGTCCCATCTGAACTGAATAATGGTCATCGGGCCAATAGAAAGTAGGTCGCCTTAATCGGATTAATTTATCTTTGCGAAAAAATTGCAATAACTTCTCATCCTCCCATAAGCGCTCAGTCTGATGGAAATAGGTCTCTCCAGAAGGACCATTGTAGACGACAACCAGCGTTGGAGTGATTCCTAATTTTGATGCCTTTAATAGTTGAATAACATCCTCATAAATAGGTTCAAGGCCCATGGTGTGTTCAAGCCCCGTAAATCCATCTACTATCTGAGTCATATTCATTTGAGGATTACCAAATGATTCACTAATTATATTGATCCCCAATTGGCGACTTGCTTCCGCCAAATATTGGCGTGCTGCACGAGTATGATTTGAATAATCTTTTACAGCGGTAGCACCATGATCTTTGTTGAATTTTACATGTTCCAATGCATCTTCTAAACTTTTGATCGGGCGATACATTTTTGATCTGTATTTCGTAACAAATATTGGATCTCCTACTGAATAGATTCTTGGACCAACCAGGTCACCTCTTTGAAGCATGTCAGAGACCCAAAAATCTTTCTGAGTTGTACCGTAAACATCATACATAGTTGTTACACCATAAGCTAAATTAGCCTGAAGACCATATAGATTTTGTTCAATTACATTAAGTGATGAAATAGGACTCCCATAATGTCCATGTGCATCAAACATCCCCGGCATAACTGTGCGTCCTTTTAGATCGTACACTTTTGCACTTTTTGGAATATTTACGGATGTACCAACATCAATAATTTCATCTTCTCTAATTAATATAGTAGCATTATCTAAAACTAGTTTATTTCTGTCCATTGTCAAAACCCGAACATTTATCAGTGCAATCTCGCTTTTCGGTTTAGATATTGAATATGTAAATGAAAGATCTGTTTTCGAGATTTTCTTATTTTCTTTCAAAATATCATTAAGTGTTTTTTCATAATGATATTTACCTCTAGTCCATGCTATTGTTTTCCCATCTTTTGACCAGGACATAAAATCACCATCATGCTCTTGATCAACTCTTTTTGTATATGCTTTTTTATCCGCAGCACTTACGGTTAAAGGATTACCCACATATTCAAATGGAGTTACAAAACTGCGGTGGTACTCTCTAAATGCAATCCATTTCATATTTGGAGAGATCACAGCTCGAGTTGCATTGGAAAACTTATAGATCACTTTTTCATCTAATCCATCTAAAGTAATGGATTTAATTGTAAGTACATCCTTCACATAATCTGAATAATAAATCCTATCATCGCTCCCAAATAGTACAGTTGGAGGTCGTTTAGCATAACGGTTACCGCTCCATGTAATATCAGCTAACTCCGTTTCCTTGCCCTTCCAATTCAAAACCAATTCATAATCAGTTTGACCTTCAAGAAGGTTTCCATTAATTAATGATCCACCGCCTCTAATGTAAGCAATATGCCCTTTTTCAGATATTGCGATTGAGCCATACTGACTGGGAACATCAGTTATTTTTTTTCTTTTATTATTATTCACCGCCATCTTGTAAACGGCCCCCATATCTTTATCATTCCATGAAGCAAAATAAATCATTCTAGATCGTGGGTCATATACTGGGTTAGTTTCATGGTCTTTAGAGTTAGTCAAATTTTTATTTTTTGATCCTTTTTGAAGAAATAGATCTCCCATGGCTTCATATAAGATCCCACCTTGAATTTTTGTTGACCATCGATGAGTTCGAGTCGTAGCTGTTGATCGTGGAACATCAACTTTAAAACGAATCGTTTCTTTTATCTCACGATTAACGAGTGCTGAGAATTCAACCTTGCGTGCTTTTCCTGAGCGAACTTTCACCGCATGAATTCCTCCTTGATACGAAATAAATATTTCTTGACCATTTGGGTGCCAGCTCATATTAGTATAAGAACCGTAAAAACTCCCACTATCTTGTCGGTCAAAATCAAGTTTTCTATTTACCACTTTCTGTTCACGTGTTTCTAAATCATGCACAACTAAAACTGTCTGTCTATCATCACGGTGAGTATAAGCAAGTTGCTTCCCATCAGGTGATAATGTTGGATTAGATGCTCCTCCTGGCCTATCGATATAAACCTCAATTTTTCCATTTTTCATATTAAAAGTTTTGATTCGATCTCCGCTCTTATATAAAGATCCATCACCCTGAGCAAAATAAATTAAATCATTGCTGGGGTGCATCTCAAAATGTGTTACTGGTGTTCGAGATCCAGCAGGGATAATATCTTGTTTCTCTCCAAACATATTAAACATATAGACTGGATGTCTAACTTTCATATTAAGAGCCGTTCCAAAAACATGCCTTCCATCATTTGACCACGTACCTTGATGTACCGGTAATTCCATTTTTGAAATATTAGATATCTCTTTACTCTTTAAATCATAGACCCAAAGATCATCACTCCCACTTCGATCTGAAGTAAACATTAGTTTATTACCATCAGGACTATAACGTGGAAACATATTCCATGAGGTTCCATTGGTTATTGCTTTTGCTTTACCACCACTGATGGGCATAATATATATGTGCCCCAATAAATCAAATGCAATTTTTTTACCATCTGGAGAGACATCTACACTGATTAAAGTTCCTTCAGTGGCGTCATATGATAGTTTTTCTGCACGACCAATTGTCAAGCTTAATAAAATCAATACATAAATAAGAATATTAGTTTTCATAATTTCCTCAAACTTATTATTATAATAATGTGTGTAATATTATTTAGGAGCTAACTTAATTATCAATTCTATGAAAAAATCTATTAAATATATAATATTCATTTTATCATCTTTAATACTATTTAGCCAAGAAAAAATAATATTAAATAGCGCGAGTCCATTTAGTTTTAAAAATATAATTACTAATCTAGAAAACCTTGAAAAAACTGAAGTAAGTGGTATGTTGAAACTTCCAGAAGGAAACGGTCCCTTTCCTTTAATTATTGGCGTAGCTGGTAGCTTAGACTGGGGTGAACACCATTTAGAATATATGGATATGTACAGAAGTATGGGGATTGCTACTTTTGAACTTCAAAGCTTTTCTAGTCGTGGCATAAAATCAACTGTAGGCTCTCAGATTCAAGTTACAACAGCAATGATGGTTTTAGATGCTTTTAAAGCTCTTGAAATCCTTTCTAAACATCCTACAATTGATAAAGAAAAAATAGCTATAACAGGTTGGAGTCTTGGAGGAGGCGTTGCTTTATTTTCTGGATGGCTTCCACTAATTGAAAAAATAAATCCAAAATTAAAATTTGCAGCTCACCTTGCAATTTATCCCCCTTGTATAGCTCAGCCTGAAGTTCTTCGTTTTACTAATGCACCCATGCATATTTTAATCGGAGAATTAGATAATTGGGTTCCAGCTAAAGCCTGCGAAGAACTAGTTCCAAAGATGAAAGAGACTGGTGCTAATATTGGTTTAACCGTCTATCCTGAATCTCACCATTCTTTCGATAGAGATTCACCTGTAGTAATTAAAGAAAAAGCTTACAAAACTGTAAACTGCCGTTTTAAAATTCGTTCTGATGGAGCTGTCCTCATGAACTTTCTAAATATTCCAATGACAACACCTCTTCTACAAAAAATTGGTTTAGCTTTATGCGCAGGCAAAGGGCCTACTATGGGTGGAAACTCAAAAACTCGCCAGGAAGCATTTCAATTCGCCCAAGAATTCATGAGTAAGCATTTATTAGAAAACTAATATTTAAGGAATAGTGCTCCCGCCTTTATAATCTAAAACTACCCTTATAATGTGAGAAGCTTCAATCATATCTTTTGCCTTAAACTCAATCGTATGAGAATCAATTCGTTTAAACATTTTTAAATAAGAAAGAATTTGTGAAGGTTGATAATTTTTAAAAGTCACTAAAACCTTTATAGGCCCTTTAATCTTATAAGGTTTATACTTTTTAATATTTTTTACAGCATATAATGTTTTTTCTGCAATTAAATCATATGCAGCTTCTGGATGAAGTGACTTAGCTGAATGGAAACTAATATTTTCTTTAACGATGGCACCCTCGACATTTCCAATTAATGATTTAACTTCATTAACAGCAGCATCATCTCCTGAAATCATAATAACGGGAACACCAAATTCACCAGCAACTGCAGCATTCCAAGAACCTTCTGTCATTACTTTTCCATTCACTTTAAGAGATGTAAGTGTAGCGCTAGAGAATGTATGCGCTCTGACCCCTTGTAGATTATCTGTACTAGCATGATAGCCTGTAAAAATTACTCCATCAAAACTACTATCTATTCCTTCCATCATACCTAATGGACGTGGCCAAGATCTAATTAATTTTACATCTTTCGGTAGTTTTTCAATTAATAAATTTTGCCCATTCCCATGTGAATCCGCAACAAGTATTTCTGTTGCCCCAGCAGACTTAGCTGCTTTTATAGCTGCATTTACTTCAGCCGTCATAAATTCACGGAAACGATTATATTCAAACCCTCCTGGGCCAAGTTGCTCCCCAGTAACTACTCCAACTACTCCTTCTAGATCAGCAGAGATAAATATTTTCTTATCTTGTGACCATAGCCCCGTAATTATACTTAGTATTAGTATCCATTTAGTTAAAGGCTTCATTCTTCTCTCCTAATATTAAATTTATAAATCTTCAAACCTATCGTTGCTTATTGGATATTGTTTCCAATCTTTGTAATCAAAATGCCACCACTCAAATTCATATACATTAAAGCCTTCAGATTCCATAACCTCACGTAATAATTTCCTGTGCCATCTCTGCTCAGTAGTTCCTCCATAATAATTTGGATAAGATCTCTCTGTCATTTCATCATATCCTCCTACCATTTCTATAACTTTTCCAGATTTAAGATCATAAAGTGTTAGGTCAATTGCACATCCACGATTATGTCTGGAGCCATTTTCTGGATTGGCTACAAATATTTTTTTATCAAGAGGTGTCGCATCCCAGAACATTTTAGTAACATACCAAGGGCGATATGCATCATGAATTAATAATCCATAACCTTTGGTTTTCAATTTTTTATTTACTCTTCCTAGTGCTTGGGCTGCAGGTCGTTGCAAATAAGCTTCTGCTCGAGTATAAAATTTATTACTCATAAAATTATTTGTACTTGCATAACGAATATCATAATTAATTGTTTTATCAATATTTTTTAATTCAACTAAATCTGAAGATAAAAAATCTTGATTTTCTTTAGGTGGCTTTGCTTTAAAGGCAATATCTCTTAATTCCTCTATTGGTTTAAGAGGTTCAATTCGAAATGTTTCAGAATTAGAAGCACCAATTTCACGCCTTTTAAAAACTGGCCCATTAATAATTGCAACCTCTGTTGCAACTCCAGCTGCATTTCTTTTAAACTTTAATCTTTCTCCATAATACATTCTGGAATTTTCTGGAAATGCAAATAGATCATCTTTAACTTGTAATAATTGATTTTTCTCAATCCATTCCATTAAAAGCCATAGACTTCCCATATCTTCATAAACAAAAAGAATATTATGATCCCAGCCATATTCACCAACTAACCCTTTCCATTCATTGGGGAATTGAGTTTTTTTACGTTTTACTTTTTTAGTAAATAATTTTCCATTTACTAATATATCTTCTCCTGATTTTTGAATTTTAAAACTACCTTGGTCTATACGACCATCTGAAATAATACCTTTACTGCTCTGTTTTAGAGGAACTTCTAAAGAATTTATTACTAAAACTGTAGAAGGCCCTCTTAATTCAATATCGGCATATAAGTTTCCTCTAGAATAATGGCCTTTTAACGATTGTGATATTTTAGCATCTAATTGTGAAGTTTTAATATAATCAGGTAAGGGCTCATTATTTTTATTAGCTAACATCAGATCTAAGGCATAGTTAGATAGCTTTGTAGTAATTGAATTGGATATATCAACGGATGAAGAAGTTGCAACACCATATTTAATTTCAGGTATCGCATATAGTTGAGTTGAAAAACCATAAATAGCCCCGCCGTGCCCAATCTTTTGGTAACCTCCATGCTCTGATAAACCAAACCCAATACCATAACCGCGTGTTTTATCACCTCCAAATTGTGGCGAGATCATTTTATTTAAAGTTTCAGGTTTTATTACAACCTCTTTAGGTCCTTTTCCTTGCGCAAAAAGGACCATCATAAATTTTGCAAGATCGGTAACTGGTGCATATAAACTTCCAGCAGGTATCATTCCCAATTCAAAAGTTGGTGCTGAAAAAATTCTATCATCATAACTCCACATAGTCGCTTTAGCTAGTCTTGCTCTAATTTTTGTATTTGGAGCAAAAGCGCTATTATTCATACCAATTTTTTCAAGAATATGCTTTTGCATGTAATCTACATATGGAGTTTTATAAAGAGATTCAAGAGTGTAGCCTACAACGGCAATAGCTGCATTTGAGTATTTTGTTTTACTCTCAGGCTCGTGAATCAATTTTGATGGAATAATGCTTTCAACTGTTGTTTTTAACGAAATCTCATCATCAGTAAAATAATTTCCTTTACGTGGTTCTCGAAGCAATCCAGATCTATGAGACATCATTTGTCTAAGTGTTATTGGTTTTTTATATGGGTTATCTGGCTTGAAATTAGGTAAGTAAGTTTGAATCGCCTTATCAAGATCAATCTCACCTATTTCAACTCGTTGCATGATTGCCATATCTGTAAAAAGTTTAGAGACTGAACCAACTCGATAAACTGTATTAGCATCCGCGTTAATTTTACTATCTGGATTTTCGTAACCAAAACCTTTAGCCCAAGCAATTTTTTGATCATCCACAAGAACCATAGAGATAGCATTTAAATTTTTACTTTTTATCTCATAATTAATTGCATTCTCTAGTTTTAAGGCTACTAATTCAAAGCCTTTGATTGGATCTATATTCTGTGGATTGTTATCACATCCTTGAATAGAAACAATTATGCTTGCAAAAATATAAAGCAATTTTGATGTAAATTTTATCATAAGCCTTTTAAAATTATTAATATATAATAAGACATATTTTAGATAAAAAGAATTATAATGAATTCAAATAAAATAAAAACAATGATTGGCCAAATGATCATTATTGGGATTAGAGCTACAAATGATTTAGATGTAAAAAGATTTTTTCAAAACCATAAGGGGATATATGCTGGAGGAATAATTTTATATGATCAAAATGTGACAACTAAGCCATGGTCCTCACATAATATTATAAATCCTGAACAATTAAAAGAGCTTAATAAATCACTTCAATCTTACTCAAAAACTCCACTATTTATTGGGATTGATCAAGAGGGTGGTAATGTTAATCGATTAAGTAGTTCATATGGCTTTCCTAATTTTAAGAGTTGGGGTGAATTAGGAAGGATTAATGATTTGAAGATTACAACTGAACAATCATTCTTAATGGCAGAGACTCTTTCAAAATGTGGAGTCAACTTAAATTTTGCGCCTGTGCTCGATTTAATGATCAATAAGAGTAGCTTTATAGCAAGTGAAGATCGCTGTTTTTCAGATAACCCTGAAAAATTAATAAAACATGCTAAAATATTTATTGAGCTTCATTTAAAAAATAATGTAATCTCAGTATGTAAACATTTTCCTGGTCAAGGCAGTGCCTCAGGTGATTCCCATGAAGGTTTGGTAGATGTTACTGATACTTGGAAAAAATCAGAACTTACTCCATACAAATCATTAATTAAGGCTGATTCAATTAAAGCTATAATGACATCTCATTTAATACATAAAAAATTAGATAATAATTTACCTGCCACACTTTCTACAAAAGTGCTTAAAGACTTACTTAGATCAGAGATGGGTTTTAATGGCGTAATTATTAGTGATGACCCATCAATGGATGCAATCTCTAAAAATTATAATTTAAAAGAAACTTTATTATTAATGATTAATGCTGGCGTTGACATCTTCTGTTTTGGAAATAATTTGCATTATGATGAAAATCTTTTGAAAAAAGTTTTTAATATATTGCTTGAGTTATATGAAGAGAAGCAAATTAGTGAAAATCAAATATATACTTCATATAAACGTATTATGACGTTGAAAAAATCTATCGGTATTATTTAATAAACATAATGAGAAATCTAATGAAAAGAAGAGACTTTATTAAAGTGGCTAGCGCTGGAGTTATTGCTCCTAGCACAGTTTTTATTGAACCATCACTTAAACATAATAAAAATAATCCCATTATTTTATCAACTTGGTCCTTTGGTCTTCCTGCAAATGAAGCTGCTAAAAATATATTAGACAAAGGTGGCAATGCAATGGATGCTGCTGAAGAAGGTGCACGTTTAACTGAAGCGGATGTAACAAATAGTAGTGTTGGAATTGGTGGTCTACCAGATGAAGATGGTTTCGTAACACTAGATTCATGCGTAATGGATCACACTGGGAATTGTGGTTCTGTTGCCTTTCTACAAGATATTCTACATCCTGTTTCTGTGGCAAGAAAAATAATGGAAGAAACAAAACATGTAATGCTAGTAGGAAAAGGGGCTAAAAAATTTGCATTATCTAAAGGTTTTAAAGAAAAAGAATTATTAACAAGCAAATCAAAAAAAGAGTGGCAACAATGGCAAAAAGAGCGAAGAGAAATGACTCCCCATGAAACCCATGACACTATATCAATTATTGTACAAGATAAGAACGGTGATATTGCAGGTGCTTGCACTACTAGTGGATGGGCATATAAAATGCATGGCCGAGTTGGAGATAGCCCACTTATAGGCGCAGGCTTATTTGTTGATAATGAAGTTGGCGCCGCTGCTGCAACAGGCCTAGGAGAAGAAGTTATAAAAACAAATGGTAGCTTCCTTGTTGTAGAGCTGATGAGACAAGGCTATGACCCAAAAGAGGCTTGTGAAGAAGCACTAAAAAGAGTTATAAAAAAACATAATGGTAACCCCGATTTTCAAATTGGATATGTTGCTATGAGAAAAGATGGTAAGGTTGGATCTGCAGCTTTAAAATGGACGTTTGATTATGCATTATTAAAAAAAAATAAAAATAAACTTTTTACAATTAATGGTATGCTTACTAAATAAAATAAATATTTACTTATGCTAAAGCTTAATTGACAAAAAATAATGCTTATATTACGTTTCATGAAACAATATCTTAAACTCCTAATCCTCACGAGAAAGGATTATCACAGAATATAACCGGTTGAATAATTAACCCAACTTTTATTAAATGAAAATTAAACGAATAATGGCATATCAAGTGGATCTTCCGCTTCATGAAGGCTCATACAAATGGTCTGGTGGTAAATCTGTAAATGTTTTTGATTCCACAATTGTTTCAGTTGAAACCGATGATGGGCATATAGGCTACGGTGAATGTTGTCCTTTAGGCCCTTTTTATCTTCCGTCCTATGGTGCTGGTGTTCGTGCTGGTATTAAAGAACTTGGGCCACATCTTATTGGACAAAACCCAATAGAGACTGGAAAACTAAATCAATTAATGGATCAATGTTTAAAGGGTCATCCTTATGTGAAGTCGCCTATAGATATTGCCTGCTGGGATATTAAAGGACAAGTAGCTGGAATGCCCATTTGCGAAATGTTAGGTGGGCGATACGGTAAAGATTTTATTTTATATCGAGCAATATCTCAAATAGAACCCGAGGCAATGGCTGCTAATGTCAAAAAATATCGCGATGAAGGATATCGCAGATTTCAATTAAAAGTTGGTGGTAATCCAGACAAAGATATAAAAAGAATTAAATTAGCTGCAGCTGTCTTACATCCTGGAGATAAGTTGATTGCAGATGCTAATACAGGATGGCTTATGCATGAAGCTGCTAGAGTAGTAAGAGCGGTTGATGACATTGACGTTTATATTGAACAACCTTGTGAAACATATGAAGAGTGTCTTTCTATTAGAGAAAGAACCTCACACCCTTTTGTCTTGGATGAAGTTATTAATGGTATTGATATTTTAGTCCGTGGACATGCAGATAGAGCTATGGATGTTGTAAATATCAAAATTAGTAAATTTGGTGGAATTACCAAGGCTGCATTGGCGCGAGATCTATGTGTTAAGCTAGGAATCGCGATGACACTAGAAGATAGTTGGGGCGGCGATATAACTACAGCGGCTATTGCTCATTTAGCACATAGCACACCTACAGATTATCTATTTACCGCAACCGATTTTAATAGTTACGTTACGGTTAGCGCTGCTGATGGCGCTCCACAGCGCAAGAATGGTAGAATGAGTGCTTCTAATGATCCAGGTTTAGGCATTAAACCAATAATGAATATTCTCGGTAATCCTGTTCTTGAAATAAGTTAGATGAAATATAAAATATTAGGTAAAACGGGAATTGAGGTTTCAGAACTTTGTTTAGGTACAATGTCTTTTGGAGGGCAAGCTGATGAAAAAGAATCAGCAAAAATTTTTAAACAATGTAGAGATGCGGGGATTAATTTTTTTGATTGTGCCAATGTATATGAAAAAGGTAAGTCAGAGACAATCCTAGGGAAACTTATCCAAGGCAACCGCAATGATTTAGTAATCACAAGTAAAGCCTACTTCCCAACTGGTAATGATGTAAACGCACGCGGAGCTACTCGGAAGCACATCATGACTGCAATAAATGAAAGTCTCAATAGATTAAACACAGATTATATAGACATCTATTTTCTTCACAGATTTGATGATCTAACACCAATTGAAGAAACTCTAAGAGTTTTAGAGGATTTGGTTAAGAGTGGTAGAGTATTATACCTAGGTGCTAGTAATTTTGCAGCTTGGCAAATTGCTAAAGCTATTGGAATCTCAGACAAAAACTGCTGGAATAGATTTGAATGTATTCAACCAATGTATAACTTGGTAAAACGTCAAGCTGAAGTTGAGATTTTACCAATGGCACTTTCAGAAAAGATTGGTGTAATTAATTATTCTCCAACTGGAGGTGGCTTACTTTCAGGGAAATATGGAACAACAAATAAGACAAAAGAAGGCCGTTTAATTGAAAATAAAATGTATGAAGCCCGTTATAAAGATTCAAAAATGTTTGATGTGGCTGAGAAATTTGCACTCTTATCAAAAGAACTTGGTTATTCTCCTATTAGCTTAGCTATTGCTTGGGCTAAAAACCATCCCGCAATTACATCACCAATAATTGGTGGAAGAAATACTAATCAATTAAAAGATTCTATTAATTCTCTTAAGATAGATATGACCTCAGAGCTAAGACAGCGAATCTCAGATTTATCAACTGAGCCTTCTATCGCAACAGATCGAAATGAAGAAAATACAAAGCATAATTACGGTCAACGATAATTATACAATATCATTTTACTACATATAACTATAAACCTTAAATCAAACAAAGTAACAAAAAAAACCTTACTTAGCGTTAAAATTCTTTGTTTAAAATAGCTTAATTTTAGTCCTTACAATCTTTAATTATTAATTATATTTAATTTCTCATAATTACACTTGGTCTTTATCACTATATTTGTTTAATTTCGCATCGTTTTTTTATTGAAAAAATATTGAAAAAAAGGAATTGTAGTGAACAAAAAGACCATAGAAGTAAGTCATGGAAGAAAACGATTTATTGTACACAGACTGAACAATATTCGTTCTCGAAATGCAAGATGTTATCACCTTAATAGAAGGGCTGTTTTATAATATCTTTATTATAAAAAGAATAAAAAAAGCTTCACCTTGCGTGGAGCTTTTTTTTTATAAAAAATAACTAAATATTTGGTTCCAAATAAATGCTCCTTAGTTAATAGAGCATAAGAGAAATACTGCCTTTAGGAAATCTTCTGAGGCCACTTTATTGAGGATAAAAGATAAAACATAAGTCGATGGCTCCGGACGGAATTGAACCGCCGACAAAAGGGTTTTTAGAAGCTTTAAATAACACTTTTGTTATTCGTAAATATTTTTAATCAGTACTAATAATTAATAAAAGTACTAGTTCAAGTGCTACTTGTATGCTACCCAAGCTAAAAGAGTTCCTCCCCTCCACTTTTTCAACCTATAATCTCAACCTAGAACACCTTTTAGGGTTGTACCCATTAAACAAAAGGCACTCAAACATCGT
>CAJJBS010000040.1 GCA_905182385.1 Fidelibacterota bacterium TCS55 | reverse complement strand
TCGTGGGAGTCCGTACCCGCATCTGCCATATGTAAACTAAATATTGAATCTGGAGTAACTCCTCCCATTTTATTCGATGCTGTACCTAAACCTTCTTTTAAGGTATCTACTTCATCAGAAACAATTCCCATTTTTTCTTCAATAGATTTTCTAAAATTCTTCAACTTTTCTTTAGAATATTTTTTTCCCATAACTAAATTCCTTTCAATAACTAAATTCGCTCAATTCCAAATTGAATATTTTGATCACCAATTTTAAAAGTTTCACTATACTCTCCAGTTTTTGATTCTTTAATCAAATCAACTGCTAAAACTTCATTTTTGAAAAGCTTTTCAAATGAAGAAATCGCTTCCCAAACAGGACCATCAACCAATGAATATATTTTAATTCTATCTTCAACCGCGAAATTAGCATTTTTTCTCATAGTTTGCACATGTCTAATTATATCCCTCACTATACCTTCTTGAATCAGCTCTTTATTTAATTGTGTAGTTAATCCTACCGTGAAGTTATCGTCGCCTGAGGATGTATAGCCTTCCGTTGATTCAGATTCGAAAATTAAATCATCTCTACCTAAATAAATTTCATTATCTTTTAATTCAATTTTATATTTATTTTTATTTCTAATTTGTTTTAAAAGCTTATTCTCGTCAACATTACTTAGCTTTTCTTTTATCATTTTTAATTCGCTTCCATATTTTTGGCCTAATAATGGAAGATTTGGTTTAACCTTATACTTTATAAGTTCAGTTTCATTATCTACTCGTATAATCATTTTAATATTTAACTCATCTAAAACAACCTGCTGCTGATCCATTATAAAATTGAAAAGATTATCATCCTTAATAAAAAAAGCTAGCTTAGCTAACGGTTGACGTATTTTGATACTTGCTTTATTTCTCGCGGACCTTCCTAATTCAATTATTCTTCTTAAAGCATCAACTTTATCCATTAAAGATAAATCTATCCTTGATTCATCACTTTTTGGGTAATCACAAAGATGAACACTTTCAGGCATTGATACATCAACATTTTTAACAAGGTTTTGGTACATATTTTCTGTTACAAAGGGTATAACAGGAGCTAATATTTTAATAGTTTTAGTTAATACTTCATATAATACAGCATAAGCTGCTTGTTTATCACTATCATCTTCACTTTTCCAAAAGCGACGTCGACTACGACGAATATACCAATTTGACAGTTCATCAAGGAATAATTCAAATTTTTTCATCATTTTTTCTGAAGAAAAACCATTTAAAGCTTCATTTGCTTCTTTAATGAAAAGATGAAGCTTTGAGATTATCCATTTATCCATAATATTAAGATCTGCATCCATAATATTTGTTTTACTTGGATCAAAACCATCAACTTCTGCGTAGGTTGCAAAAAAAGAATATGAATTCCAAAATTGTATTAATTTTTTACGAATTCCATCTCCATGACTATAACCAAATAGTAAATTATGCTCTGGGTTTTGAGAAGCATAGAGCCATCGCATAACATCAACTCCCATTTTTTCAGCAGCATCATCAAACCAAATTGCATTCCCCCAGGACTTGTGCATCTCTCGACCATCTTCAGCTTTTACTAACGCATGCCCTAACAAGTTTTTAAAAGGAGCTTTCTCTTCTAACATAGCTGACATTGCTAAAAGTGAATAGAACCAGTTTCTAAATTGCCCTGGAAATGATTCAACAACAAATTCAGCCGGGAACCATTCATTCCAATATTTTTTATCAGTATTATATTTTAATGTTGAAAATGGAACTATTCCTGCATCTAGCCAAGGGTTTCCAACATCTTCAACTCTTTTTCCAATAAGACCACTCACGGGATGTTTAATTTTTACTTTGTCTATCCACGGACGATGTGGAGTATTACCTTCAAATTCATCCCAACCTTCAACAGCTAAGTCTTTTAATTCTTGTTTAGAACCAACTACATAATACGAGTCATCATCAAAAGTCCAAATTGGGAGAGCTAGCCCCCAAAATCTTTTTTTGGAAATCATCCAGTCACCCATATTATCTAACCATTCATGCTCTCTTTCTTGACCCCATTCTGGAATCCAGTTTATATCATCAACGATTTTTTTAATTTTTCCACGCCAATCCATATTTATATACCACTCATCGACTAAACGAAAAACTAATTCATCACCAGAACGCCAGCAGTGAGGATATATATGTGGATATTCTTCAACATATACTAAAAAGTCTCTTTTCTTTAAATCACTTAATATTTCTTCCACCGTTTCTTTATCAGTGGCACATTTTCCAGCTAACCATCCAAATTTATCTGTGAATCTTGATTCTTCATCCAGAGGAGCAAGGCTAACAATTCCTAACTTTTTACCAATTTTATTATCAATATCTCCACAACCTGGAGCCATATGAACAATACCTGTTCCTTCTCCTGCAACAACTATATCATTCCCTACATTATCTTTTCCTGGATTAACAACTTGATGCTGCGATCTACTAGTCACACCTTGAATCTCTAAGGATTCATCAACATAAGGGTAGCCACCAGGAATATCTTGAGCTTCAAGATGGTCATAAGGCCCTTCATAGGTCCAGCCTACCATTTCTTCACCTTTAATAGTACCTAAGACCTCAAATCCGCCTCTTTCTTTAAAAATTTGTGATATTGTCTTTAATTTTGGTACCCCTTCAAGCCATTGTTTCTTATCTTTAAATTGTTTGTCTAATCGTTTAAAATTTAAATTTTCTTCTGCAAAGTAATAAATGGAGCCATCAGAAGCTTTTATTTTAACATAATCTAAATTCCCATTTATTCCTGCAATAACATTTGAGGTTAACGTCCAGGGAGTTGTTGTCCAAACTAGTAAATATTCTTCTTTTCTATCTTTAAGTGGAAAGCGTACAAAGACTGACTTATGAGCAACTAATTTACGCCCTTCAATTATTTCCATTTGAGAATAAGAAGTGCCAGAGCGTCCTGACCAAGGCACCACGTCAGAACCGCGATAAATTTTTCCTTCTTCAAATAATTTTTTAAGGAAGCCCCAGATTGTATAATTATTTTCATCTGACATTGTATAATAAGAGTTATTCCAATCCATCCAATATCCAAGTCGTTTAGATTGCTCAGCTTGAATCCCTGAGTACTTTTGAACTCTTTCTTTACACATTTTTACAAATTTTTCTATCCCAAATTCTTCAACTTCTTTTTTTGATTTAAACCCAAGTTCTTTTTCGACTTCTACTTCTACCCATAAACCTTGACAATCAAAACCTTGCTGATACCTTAACTCAAAACCATCCATCGCTTTAAATCGATTGTAGAGATCTTTTAATGTTCTTCCCCAAGCATGATGAACACCCATTGGATTATTAGCTGTTATAGGGCCATCTATAAATGACCATTTAGGATTACCTTCGTTGGCTTCTCTTCTTTTTTGGAAAATATTTTTTTCTTTCCAAAAAGATAATACTTCATGTTCAATAGCAATGAAGTCAACTTGTGGATTAACGCGTTGTATCATAATTAAATTTTATTCATAGTAGTTAAGGGTGAAAAATTAACTTTTTTCTATTGTGCAAGCAATGAGGAATAGATAATAAAAAAGGGCAGTATAAATACTTCCCTTTTTAAATTTAGAATGATTATAGAATTATTTCTTATCTAATAATTCTTCAAAAAAAGGAACAAATTTTCGATCAAAAAACTGTTTATTTTCCTCCCAAATTTGTCGACCATACTTAGAACGATAAAAACTTAGACCAATCCTATCAAATGCTCTATCATCTAGTATATTATCTTCTATTTGAAGATATATATTTTCAACCCTACGAAGACCAGTCAAGACGGTCATAAATAATTGCATATCGTCAATTGAATCAAAATCTTCTCTTAGTACATCATCGTATAATTTTTTCACTAGACCTGCTAGATTTCTATCTGTAGCAATAGTAAGGTAAAGCTCGCTGGCCTGATCTGAGATAGCCTGGTTAGTCGCTCCTCTTACGGCAGTCGTATTTTGACTAATCTCCATCCCTACAAAGATTAAAGATGCTATAACACTAATAAATCCAATGAGTTCTAAACTATTTCTTTTCATAAATCTTGATTATTATTAATTATTTCTTTCAGTCTTCTAGCTCTAAAGTCATATAGCGAGCTACGCCATCTCTTTTTAAATGAAGCATAACCATATCACGTTTTCTAGTTTGTTCTAATAATCGTTTAAATGCTTGAGGTGTTTTACATTTTTTAGTACCAACTCTTGTAATAAGATCCCCGACTTGTATACCTGCGTTTGCAGAAACACTTCCTTCTTTTACAGACATCACAATAACGCCTTCATCTCTTGAACCAATACCATATTCTCTTCTAGATGAACGTGTTAGTTCAGATACCTGAAGTCCTAATTCATTTGTTGACTCTGATTGATTACTTGATAAAAGGACTTCATCTCCAGGTAACTCTTCAAGAGTAACCTTAATTGTTTTTTTACGCCCGTCACGAATTACAATCAGATCATACTGCTTATTTGGAGCAGATAAAGAAACAGTATTCCTTAAATGATCAACACTATTCACTTCAACCTCATTGAATTCAATAATAACATCTCCAGTTTCGACACCAGCCTTTTCAGCTGGACCATCAGCTACAATATCTGCTACTAGTGCTCCACTTCGTTTTTTTAAATTTAATGCTTGTGCTGACGTTTCATCAATTGGCTGTATTTGAACTCCAATCCATGAACGCAAAACCTTACCATGATCAATTAAGTCTGACATTACTTTTTTAACCATATTTGCTGG
>CAJJBS010000039.1:9839-12076 GCA_905182385.1 Fidelibacterota bacterium TCS55 | reverse complement strand
CAGGAACTTCAGTTCCTCCTTGGCTTGCAGAAGGCGTAGCGCAATATATGTATCCAGGAGCTGATTGGGATAATTGGGATAGTATAAGAGATATGATTCTAAGAGATCGAGTAATTAATAATAATATGTTAACCTGGAATGAACTTAATACCTTTGGGAAAAGTGGTGTCGGTAATGAATCAGTATACAATACTGGTTATGCATTCGCTAAATACTTAGCTATCACATACTCATCAGAATCTCTTTCAGAAATTTTTAAATATTTACGTAAACCAGGTAACTATTCAATAAATAGAGCTATAAAATCAGTTACTGGTAAGTTAGGAGTGGATGTATATAAAGATTTTTCTGAAGTATTAAGTAAAAGATACAAAACTTTAGCCAGCTCTTTAATATCAAATGAACAAAACTATAAAATTATAATAGAAGAAGGAAGTGCAAATCTACATCCAGTTTGGAATCAAGATGGTTCTATGATTGCATTCTTATCAAATAAAGATAATGATTATTTTGGAAGTACTGATTTATATATTTATGATTTAAATAATGAAACTTATAAAAGGCTTGTCAAAGGTATTTATTCAAAACCGACATGGAACAATAATAAAATTTATTATTCAAAAAGAAGCAAGCTACCAAACAATGTTGGTTCATCTTATTATGATATATATGAATATAACTTAGCTTTAAATAAAGAATGGAGGTTAACAAAAGATGCTCGTGCTTTTTCACCTTTATATATAGGTGAAAACAAACTATTTTATATATCAACTCAAGATGGTTCGCAAAATATATATTTGATTGATATTGAAAAAAAAGTTACATCTAAAATCACAAATTTTTCAGATCAAGAATCAATTGGTGGTTTGAGTTATGATAAAGTTAATAATCGTTTACTCTATGATATAACAACTCATCATTTTAAGGATATTAATTTTATTAACTTATCAGATACTACAAGTGGAAAATTTATAGCTGAAAAATTATGGGATGAACGTCAAAGTGCTCATTATAAGAATAGTATAATTTATAGTGATGATAGAACTGGAGTTTTCAACCTTTATTTTTTAAATAATAAAGAGCAAGGTTATATAACAAATGTTTCAGGCGGAGCCTTTATGCCTAATATAAATAAAAATGGCAAGGTTGTATTTTCAATATTTGAAGATAGTAAATATAAAATAGCAATTTTAGACAGTATTGATTTAATTCAGGATCTTCAAGTTGGCTATACATCTACATACTACAAAAGGAACGATAGCTTATCCTTACCATTAAAAAAGTCATTAAAAACAAAATCAACTAAATATATAGATCATTTTCCACCAATGTTTCTAATGCCTCGTATAATGGTTGACTATGGTACTCTCAAGCCAGGTTTTTATTTTTATTCTTCTGAAATTTTAGAAAAAGTTTCATTAACTGGAGGTGCATCAATAAATAAAATAAAAGATTTAGACTTATTTTTCACTTTTGAATACAAACACTTATATCCTACTTTATTTATGGAAGCTTTTTATGTTACAAGAAATATTAATGAAGAATATAACTACTCAGTTTATAAGCTTGATAATAATCTTAAATTTAGACTTCTTGAGTTTAGGGGAGGGGTAAAACTACCTTTCTACGGAACAAAGTTTGAATTTTATAGTTCATGGTCTCGTTATAGAGCTTCAATTAAGGAGAAAATATTAGGAAAACCTGAAATTAATACAGGCATTGGTTACGATTATTTTCGTGGAAAAAGTTTAGGCCTTAAATGGAATCTAGATTCTTATAAAAGAAGAGTTGACCAAAATATTAATCCTGTGGGGTTCACTATAAATTTAGATATTAGAAAAGATTTTAATGAATTTATTGAGGGTTTAGATCTATCTGAGTCAGGCACATTAATTTCAAATTTTAATAATAATAATTTAATTCGGATGGAGTTGAATGGAAAATATTTGTGGGAAATTCCAAATACAAACCGTTGGACAATTTCATTGGGAGGTAAAACTGGATTAATCTCAAATACAAAAGTTGATTCATTCTTTTATTTTTTTGGAGGAGGGCTGCCTGGCTTAAAAGGGTATCCATTTTATTCTATTGAAGGTACGCATATGGTAATAGCTGATTTAACTATGAGAATACCGATTTTCAGGGAAAAGCATATTTCATTAGGCTGGTTTACTCTTCAGAACGGAAGTTTTGGACTTATAAGTCAGATGGGAGATGCTTGGAACAATGATCTATCT
>CAJJBS010000039.1:0-9829 GCA_905182385.1 Fidelibacterota bacterium TCS55 | reverse complement strand
TATAAAAAAATCTATTGGTTTAGAAAGTAGATTTGCGGGTTATTCATTCTATAATTACCCTACAGCTATTGGATTTGAAATGCACAAAGGTATTGATACTTTTATAATGGATATAGGAGATGGTATTCCCTTATCTTATGGTGGTGAAACTCGTTACTATTTATCAATTTTATTTGGGTTTTAATTGAAGATATTTATATACTTATTTTTATCGCATAATTTAATTTTTTCACAATATGATCTTTACAATGTTAAAAGTTATTCTATTAAACAAGATTCATTATCATTACCACTCAATACAAAAGCAATGTTTAAATCACTATTAATACCTGGATGGGGTCAAGTTGAAAACAATGATTTGTGGTGGAAGACAGCTATTTTTGCTGGAGTTGAAGCTATAAGTTTATTTTCTTCAATTAAACTATCTAATAAAGCTGAAAATATCCGTAGAAATTTTGAACAGTATGGCGATAACCATTGGACTCTAGAAAGGTGGTTTAATAATACACGTTTAATTTTCCCAACTAATTGGGAAAAAATATTAATTGGTACTCATAAGCTTAGTTTAAATATAAATGGTGATTATTATTTCACAGATGAATTAAATGATTTAATTGAAACTTATGATTGGAATAATATTTCTGTTATAAGAAATAGAGATTTTTATGAAAACATTGGAAAGTATGATCAATTTGTAGGTGGTTGGGATGATGAATACGATAATCCTTATGATAATAAAGGCAACTGGTATACTCTCCAAAAAGGGAACGTTGAATCTATTATCTTAACAAAAAATAAAAATTATTACCGTAACCTTAGATATGACAGCAACCAACTCAAGCACTATTCACGTTATGCTATAACTTCTATGATGTTTAATCATATTATTAGTGCATTAGATGCTGCTATTGTATCAAATAGAATGAATAACTTACCAAATATACGTTTAAATTATGGTTCTATAAATAAGTGGGCAGTTGGTGGTGTTCAAATCACTTATGCGTGGTAAATTCATTTCTATTTTTTTTATTAATAAGGATATTTAATGAAAATTTTATTAATTAATCTTATAGCTTTAAGTTTTATTATTACTGCCTGTTCTAATAAAAACAACCTAAGAGATACAGATTATGACTTAGAGTTTGAAAAAGGCAAAACTGCTTTATCTAAAAAGAAATTTGTTAAGGCTCAAACTCATTTTAACAGTGTAGTAATTGGTGCTTCTCATACAGAATTAGGCGATGATGCTTTATTTTTTTTAGGAGAATCTCATTTTTATGCAAAAAAAGAAGAGCTTCTTGCTATTGCTGAATATGATAGACTGATAAGACGTATGCCGTTCAGTCCTTATGTTGAGCGTGCAAGGTATAGAATATGTGAAGCTTATGTTAGAATGTCTCCAAAGTATTTTAGAGATCAAACCTATAGTGAAAAAGCATTAGAAAAACTTCAAGAATATATTGATGATTACCCTAGTTCAGATAATAGGCTAAAAGCTCAAGAAGAAATTTTAGTTTTAAGAGAGAAGCTATCTAACAAAGCATATAATTCAGGTCTTTTATATATGAAGATGGAAGAGTATAGCGCTGCTATGTTAGGTTTTAAAAAAGTGATTAAAAATTATTATGATACAGATTTTATTGAATTAGCACATATGAAAATAATAGCTTGTCATATATATAAAGATGAGTTCGAAGAAGCAAAACTATATTACGATTTAAAACGAGAGCATATAGAAAAAATTGAAATGGATGACCTTGTTGATGCGTGGTTTGTTCAAAAACGGGTTCTTGATAGACTGGAACTAGATTGAAGACTTGTCTTTTTGGTGGAACATTTGACCCACCACACTTTGGACATTTAATTGTTGCCCAAACTATTTTTGAAGCGGAGCATTTTGATCGTATTGTTTTTGTTCCAGCTCATACGCCACCTCATAAAATTAATGCAAAAATATCTCCTGTTGACGCTAGAATTGAAATGTTAAAGATTGCAATTAAGGATAATCCAAACTTTATTATATCAGATAATGAGATTAAAAGGGGAGGCGTTTCATACTCTTTAGATACGATTTTATCTTATAAAGAAGAAACGAAAACCCTAACAAATGACCTTTTTTATCTTATTGGTAGCGATTCTTTAAAACAATTTCAAACATGGAAAAATCCAAAAGAAATTCTAAAAGAATGTAAACTTATTGTTGCTATTCGTCCTGGATTTAGACCAAGTGATATTCCAAATTGGATTCTTGCACGAATTCAGTTTGCTAATATTCCAAGAATTGAAATTTCTTCTACTCAAATAAGAGATAGATGGTCTCAAGATAAAACAATTCGCTATATGGTGACACAACCAGTTTGGGAATTTATTAACGAAAATAAGATTTATTAATTTAATGTTTAATAGCTTATTATATCTTTTTATTGGTTCATGTATGCTTTACTACGGCTCTGAATGGATTGTAAAAGGTTCCTCTAATATCGCTCGAAAGTTAGGTATCCCATCTTTGGTAATTGGTTTAACTGTAGTTGCCTTTGGAACTTCATTGCCAGAGCTTATTGTTAGTATAATATCAGCGTTAGAGGGAAGTTCTGCTATAGCGGTAGGAAATGTAATTGGATCAAACGTAGCTAATGTGGGTTTAGTACTTGGCTTAAGTTCTTTTATTTTTCCAATATCTGTTAAATATGATTATATCAAACGAGATTTATTTGTTTATTTAATTTCATGTGGGCTTTTCATCCTTTTTGCTTTTGATGGGCGAATCAGCCAATTTGAGGGTATCGTATTAGTAATTAGTTTAGTATTCTATATTTTATATTCTATTAAAAGCCCCATAACTGATCAAAGCATATCTGAAGAAGTAGTTAATTTTAAAATGATGAAACTTATTATATATGTTTTAGGAGGTATTGCCTTTTTATCCATTGGTGCAGAGATATTTGTTGATGGTGCAATATATATTGCGAGATATTTTGGTTTATCAGAAGTTGTAATAGGAATGAGTGTCGTTGCTTTTGGAACATCTCTTCCTGAATTAGCAACCTCAGCAATGGCAGCTTTTCATAAAGAAAGTGCTATTTCAGTTGGCAACATTATAGGTTCTAATATTTTTAATATACTTTCAGTCTTAGGCTTAACATCTATTATTTATCCTTTGGATTCACCTAAAGGTGTTATGGGCAAAGAAGTATTGTTTATGCTTGCTTATGCATTTGCTATGTTTGTAGTTGCTAAATTACCACAACCAATTAATAGGTATACTTCAATAACCTTATTAATTGGTTACATAACTTTTATTTATTTATTATTCTAAATTGCTTAATTAAGATTATATTGATATCATGATTCAACTTGATAACGTTTCTTATAGCTATGAAAAAGGTGGTGGCGTCTCAAATGTTAATTTAACAATTCAAAAAGATGAATATGCATTCTTAATTGGTCCAACTGGTTCTGGTAAAACAACGCTTCTTAGATTAGCTTATATGGATTTATTTCCGAAGGTCGGAAGAGTTGTAGTTAACAAGTATGATTCAAGCAAAATTAAACCTAAGAAGATTCCATATTTTAGAAGAAATATAGGCATGGTTTTTCAAGATTACCACTTACTTGATGATCGTAACCTATTTGACAACATTGCTTTACCTTTACATGTTATGGGATTTCAAAAAGATGAGATTATTGACCGTGTTAAAGAATCATTAGAAGAGATTGGTTTAGATTCTAAATCAAATCATTATCCAAATGAATTATCAGGCGGCGAACAACAAAGAGCTTGCGTTGCTCGAGCGCTTGTAAAAGAGCCAGATATTATTTTAGCTGATGAACCTACAGGTAACCTTGATCCAGTTACTTCATTTGAGTTAATTAAGTTATTAGAAGAAATAAATAGAGAGGGGACCTCTATTTTAATGGCTTCTCATAATTACAATTTAATTAAAGGGCGTGGCCATAGAATAATTGAAATTCAAAACGGTGTTGTAAGAAAGTCATAATGGATAAAATGATGTTTTTACTATCTGAAGGTTTAAAAAATCTATGGAGACATAAGCTCACAGCATTCACGGCAGTTTTTTCTATATTTTTAACTTTAACTGTAGCTGGATCATTAATTGTTGTAAGCGATAATACTGGAAAAATCATTGATTATCTTAGAGACAAATATAAAATTGAAGTATTTTTCAAACAAAACACATCTAATGAGAGAATAAAAGAGATTGTTAAAGAGTTCCAGTCAATTAGAGGAGTTCGTTCAACGACTGTTATTACAAAGTCAGATGCTAAAAAAATATTTAAATCACAATTTGGTGAAAATATTCTAGATATTGTTGGCTTTAATCCGTTACCTGCAAGCTGTGTAATTAATTTAGTAAAAGAGAAGAAAGATAAACTTAATTTAAGGCCTATTATTGATAGGCTCAGAAAATTTTCAGAAGTTGATGAAGTTAATTATCAAGGTAGATTAATTAATCGTATTGAAAATTCATACCAAGCTTTTGTGAAAGTCTCAATAATACTCTTAATAATTATATTGATTATTTCAATTTTAATAATATCAAATACGGTGCGATTAACTATTTATGCTAAAAAAGATTTGATAAAATCATTCCAATTAGTAGGAGCAACTAGAGCATTTGTTAAAACTCCATTTATTCTTGAAGGTATTTTTCATGGTTTAATTGGCGCTGTATTTGCTTCTGTCCTATTATTGGTTAGTTTAGAATTTAGTTCTAATTTTATTTTTACAATAACTGGTGTTAAGATTGATTATAGTTTTCTGAATTTATTTTTCATACTATCAAGCCTTGGTATTGTAATTAGTTTTTTAGGTAGTAACAGAGCTATTTCTCAATTTTTAAAGTGATAATTACTAGATAACTTCCTTGACAGATGAATTTTATTACGCATAATTTTTAGGCCTATGTCAAACTCAAATATTTCAATTTTAAATGATAGAGAAGCGGCAGTCTTAATTACTTTAATTGAAGGCTATATTCAACATAATTCCCCTGTATCTTCAACATTTCTTAGTAATAATTACAACTTGAATGTCTCTTCTGCTACAATTCGAAATGTTATGTCAACTCTTGAAGATAAAGGTTACCTTACTCATTTGCATACTTCTGGTGGAAGACTGCCTACAGATTTGGGTTACCGTTTCTATGTTGATTCTATTAAATCCCTTAACAATCCTAAAAATTTAATTTCAAAAGATTTACAAACTGAATTATTGACTATTTCAAATAATGTTGATGAATTATTAAATGCTACAGTGCTAATGCTTTCAAAGGTAAGTAATATGTTTGGTGTTGTTACGATTAGTGGATATCAGGATAGTATTCTAACTGATATTGAGCTTGTCCCAATACAAGGTGGTAGAGCAATGCTTGTGCTTGCGTTGGATACTGGTGTAGTGAAATCTATAGTTTTGAATCTTGATATTAAGCTAGATATAAAATTAATAAATAAAACAACTCAAATATTAAAAGATAGATTAGTAGCACTAACATTAAAAGAAATTCAGAATTCAATTATTAGCCGTCTAAATGACGTAGAAATATATTCTCATGAATTAGTTCAAATCTTAATTAATGATCGCTCAAATTATTTTACTATAGATAGCAATAAGTCTATTTATACTTCATCGACAGAGGTTCTATTGGAACAGCCTGAATTTAACAGTATCGCAAGTTTCAAAAAAATCTTGCCGGCTTTAGAAAAAAATTTTCTAAATAAACATTTTAAAACCAAATTTACTTTAGGCTCAGAGCCAACTTTAATTGGCACAGAGAATGGAGATGCAAGATTAAATGAATGCGCTATAATGACAACTTATTTTGAGAGTGGAACGATATCAGGGAAAATTGGTGTGGTTGGTCCTAAAAGGATTCCTTATCACTCATTGCAATCTATTTTAGAACAATTTACGGAGATAGTAGAAAGTGCCATCTAAATTAAAAGGAGATAAAATATCTCCAAAGAAAAAAACTTCTAAAAAATCACCTACTTTAAAGCTAAAAGATCAAATAAAATCTTTAAACGGTAATTTAATTGAACAAAAAGATAAGCATCTTCGTTTAAAAGCTGAATTTGATAATTATCGTCGTCGTAAAGAAAAAGATACAATTAATTTGTTAAAATATGATGGTGAAGATATAATTAAATCTTTTTTGAGTGTTCTTGATAACTTAGATAGATTAGAAAAGGCATTAGCTGATAATAAAAAGTTAAATAAAGAAAAAATACATGAAGGTATTGAATTGATTTTAAATAATATAAATAAACGATTTACTGAGCTTGAAGTACAACCTTTTGGTAAGTCAGGTGATTTAGTTGACCATGAGCTTCATGACGCTCTTATGATGCGATCAGAAAAAGGAAAAACTGAGAATGAAATACTTGAAGTATTTGAAAAAGGCTATAGATATAAAGATCGTGTAATTAGGCATGCAAAAGTTGTCGTAAATCAAACTCCATCATGAGAGATCTTTACGAAATTATTGGAGTTGATAAAAGTGCTTCAAATACTGATATAAAAAAATCTTATAGAAAAATTGCTATGAAGTATCATCCTGATAAGAATCCAGATGATAAAGAAGCTGAGATAAATTTTAAGGAAGCAGCTGAAGCATATTCTATTCTTTCAGATGATCAAAAAAGACAACAGTATGATCAATTTGGGCATGCTGGCGTAGGAATTGGCGATAATGCAGGCTCTGCAGGCTCTGCAGGCTTTCACGGTGGAATGTCTATGGATGATATTTTTAGTAGCTTTGGTGATATATTTGGAGGCAATGATTCTTTTGGCGGAATTTTTAGCGGCGGAGGTCGTCAAAATAGAATTAAAAAAGCTCGTGATCTAAAAGTTAATTTGCCTCTTGATTATAAAGATATAGCAATGGGTGTAGATAAAACAATAAAAATTATGCGCCATGAAACTTGTGATACATGTAATGGGAGTGGTGCGCAAGCTGGTACTATGCCAACGTCTTGTCGTCAGTGTAGTGGCTCAGGGCAGATAAGACAAATGTCTCAATCTTTTTTCGGCCAATCTGTAACAGTTCGTGAATGTCCAGTTTGTAGCGGTTCTGGTGAAATGATTGAAAACCCATGTAGAGGATGTGGTGGAAATGGTATTGAAAGAAAATCTGTTGAAATAAAAGTTAAAGTTCCTGCTGGTGTTGCTGAAGGTAATTATATGACTTTAAATGGGCAAGGAAATAAAGGTCCTAAGGGATATGAAGCAGGTGATTTAATTATATTTTTTGAAGAGAATCAGCATGAAGTATTCACAAGAAATGGTGAGGATGTAATTACAGAAGCTAAAATTCAAATTAATGACGCTGCTATCGGTATTACTTTAGAAGTACCTACTATAGAGGGTAAAGCTAAACTTAAGATACCAGCGGGTATTCAGTCTGGTCAAATCTTGCGAATGCGTGGAAAAGGTTTTCCTAAGGTTAGAGGATCATCTAGAGGTAATCAGTTAGTTAGAATTCAAGTAATAACGCCTGTCTCGATATCAAAGCAACAAAAGAAATTATTAGAAGAATTGTCTAAGTTAAATAAAGATTTCACGCCAACTTTCTCTCGCGTTGAATTAGACTAATCTTTTTTTATCTTTTGATTAAGTTTATTAATAAATAAAATCTCTTGAAAATTATGAGATTCAAAATGTAATTAGTGTTAATATATATACTTCATTATGTTCTTATTGATAAGTTTATAGTAACAATACTGTAATTAGTATTAAATATGAAGTTTATTTGGAAGCTTTGGGTAAATAGAAACTTTTTTTTATAAATATTTTATGATTGAGGATTTATAAATAATGTCGGTTAAAAAGAATTCTGATTTAAGGAAACAAAGAAAAAACTATTCTGATTTATTAGAGTTTGCTATTGTATTTGGATTTTTATTTCTTATAATCAGTATTTACGTGCCTCGTGCTATTTGGGACGAAGAAGAGTTTTTTGAAGATAAAAGTCGCTTTCATATGGAAAATATGTTTGATGTTCAAAATTTTTATAAATCTATTACAGGTGATTATGACCCTGATGGTTTGTGGGCCACTCAAGTTGTTAATTCAGTTAGAGATTCTTTAACTGGAGATTCTACCTATTTAGGCGAACAAAAGATAACAATAGGTGCAAAAACTTTTTCAGTTAATGTACCTAAAGGATACGATATTGAGTTTGATACAACATTTGGTTTTCCAATGACCAGACGTGATACTATAATGGATACAACTGCCACAATAGTTATGTATTCTGAAGATTTATCTAGAAATGATACTTCTTATGTTCAGAAAAAACGCTTATCAAAATTTATTAGTGACTCAAATTTTGTGTCTCTATTAGAAGAGGTGCCTTCTCAACGTGTTGAAGTTATCAGTTACTATGATTCTTATATGCCAGACTCTGCTATGTATTTTTGCCCTGTAACTGAAAAACCATATTTAATTTCATTATTAGAAGAAGGTAGTTCAGTCAGAGTGGATAGTCCGATAGAAGAGACTGTTGTAAGAAGAAGATATACAGTTTTTTCTTTTAAAGCTTACAATCATGGATATATTAATGATGGTTCGAAAAGCTGGGATAGGTAATACTCTGTAAGTGATTCATCTTTCAATATCGGAAAGTCATTTATTATGTATTCAATGGACTCTAAATAATGACAAACCCTTTCTCTTATCTGTCTCTAATAAAGCCTTACCAAAGCCATTAAGCATACTTGAACAATCTGAAAATGAAATTATTTCAGTTATAAATGCAGGTTTACATTTAATAAGAGAAGATATTTCTTTTGAAGGGGAACAAGTATTTGTAACAATACCTGATAAGTTTACTAATTCAGTACTTATTTCTTCCGATGAAGATATGACTGAAAATGATACATGGGATTATGCAGTGTGGACTCTTCAACAAAGATGGTCTTCAGCTTTAAAACTTGAAAATTTTGGTCGTTCTTTTGGAAATAATACAAATAGTCTTTTTGCTATTTCCATATCTACAACTTTCACCGAACCCATAAAAATGGCAATTTTAGAACTAGGCGCTGTGCCTGTTTGGATGGGCACTGAATCCAGTGTCTTTTTTGGATTAAATCCAGAAAAAGGTTGTACAGTCTTTAATATTGAAAAAAATGCTTATAGTTATTATCAGTATTCACAATCAAGTTTTCAAAATGGTATTGCTAAATTTTTAAAAGGCAAATGGAATTTGCAAGCTTTAAATGGCTCGAGCAATGTTAAAGACGTTTTTAAGGGACAGCTTTTAGCTGCGGGTAAATTATCAGAACAACGAAAAGCTCATTTTAAAGGTCATAGGATAAAACAGTTAATTTCATTGTCAGGTATAAATTTTGAAGCGAATATATTAACAGATGATGTTAAAGAAGAAGACCTCTATATTTTTAGTGCTCTTGCTACTGGTGTAGTAGAAGGCGTTTCAATTAACTTTTTTGATCAACCAGGCATTCAACCATTTAATTTTGTTAAAAAAGAAATTTTTGAAGATTCAAATAATATTCAAAAATTAACTACCTCTGCGAAAATAAAAAAATCTAAAAAGAAACAGAAAAAGAAAAAGAAAAAGAAAAAAGATGGTATCATTCTTAAAGTCTTTCTATACATTTTCTTTATTTTTACAATTGCAAGTATGTTAGTATATGACCAAAGACCTGATGTTTTTAAAAAAGCTTTATTGAAAATAAATGATATTAGAATAAATAATTTTTTTTCTTCAAATAATGATTCTGTACTCACTAATACTGATTATGAAAGAGTTGAAATTCCAAAATTTGTTGAAAAACAAATTATAACTTT
>CAJJBS010000038.1 GCA_905182385.1 Fidelibacterota bacterium TCS55 | reverse complement strand
GTTTTGGAATCTAAAGTTTTTAAGCCATCAAGTAATTTTTCATCTAAGGCACATGTTAAAACCATAGATGAGTACCATCAAAAATATAATAATTCTATTAAACACAGAGATGAATTTTGGGCAACTAAAGCCGAACGCATTTCATGGTCAAAAAAATGGGACTCTGTTAGTGATTTTGATTTTATTAGTGCAAGAATTAATTGGTTCCAAGGAGGTAAGCTGAATGTTAGTTATAATTGTTTAGATCGTCATGTTGAATCAGGGTTAGGAGATAAAATAGCATTAATTTGGGAGGGCAATAATCCTGAAGATAATAAAAGCTATACTTATTCTGAATTATTAATTGAAGTTCAAAAATTTTCCAATGTATTAAAAAAATTAGGTGTTGAAAAAGGAGATCGAGTTTGTATCTATATGCAAATGGTTCCTCAACTTGCTATAGCAATGCTATCATGCGCTAGAATTGGCGCTGTTCATTCTATTGTTTTTGGTGCATTTAGTCCAGATTCTTTACGTGACCGCATAAATGATTCTTCTTGTAAAATTTTAGTCACACAAGATACTGGAGTACGTGGAAATAAATTAAATATTCCAATGAAAGCAAACGCAGATATAGCAGTAAATCAAACACCTTCAATTAAGAAGGTTATTGTTGTGCGTCGAACAGATGAAATAATAAATATGTCTGTAGGAAGAGATGTTTGGTGGGAAGATGAAATGAAGAAAGTTGATAATCTTTGTGATCCAGTTGAAATGGGTTCAGAAGATCCACTATTTATTCTCTATACATCTGGTTCTACAGGTAAGCCAAAAGGAATTTTACATACAACTGGTGGGTACTTAGTTTATGCCAACTATACGTTCAAGCAAATTTTTGATCATAAAAAAGAAGATATCTATTGGTGTACGGCAGATATAGGTTGGATTACTGGACACTCATACATTATTTATGGACCTCTTTCAAACTCTGCAACTTCAATAATGTTTGAAGGTGTACCGAACTACCCTGATTTTGGTAGATTTTGGGATGTTGTTGATAAACATAAAGTTACTTTATTTTATACGGCTCCTACAGCTTTGCGAGCACTTATGAAAGAAGGTAATAAATGGGTAGAGACTCATGACTTATCATCACTAAGACTCTTAGGCTCTGTAGGTGAACCAATCAAAGAACCTGAATGGCTTTGGTACTATAATATTGTAGGTAAAAAATCTTCACCAATTGTTGATACCTGGTGGCAAACAGAAACTGGAGGAATTATGATATCACCTCTTCCAGGTGCGATTGAGACAAAACCTGGTTCAGCAACATTTCCATTTTTTGGAATTGAACCGGCCTTATTATCTGAGTCAGGTGAGGAGATTAAAGGAAATAATGTTTCAGGGTTATTAGCAATTAAATCATCATGGCCAGGTCAAATGAGATCTATTTATGGAGACCATGAGCGCTTTATTAAAACTTATTTTTCTCAATTTCCAGGATATTATTTTACAGGAGATGGAGCGCGAAGAGATGAAGATGGTTATTATTGGATAACAGGTAGGGTTGATGATGTATTAAATATTTCAGGTCACAGAATAGGTACAGCAGAAGTTGAAGGTGCTATTGGAAAATCTAAAGGAGTAGCTGAAGCTGCAGTTGTTGGGTTTCCACACGAAATTAAAGGTCAAGGTATTTATGCATTTGTTACACTAATGACAGGTGTTGATGTTAATATCTCTATTGAAGATGATATTCGTAAATCAGTCATTAAAGAAATTGGACCTCATGCAAAGCCTGATAAAATACAATATACGCCAGCCTTACCAAAAACAAGATCTGGCAAAATCATGCGTAGAATATTAAGAAAAATTGCTGAAGGTGATATTAGTAATTTAGGAGATACTTCAACTTTAGCTGATCCAAATGTAGTTGATAGCTTAGTAAAAGATGCTTTATAATTAACTAGACCCAATTATCATTTTTAGAAGTTAGTTCACTAGATCGGTTCCCAGTATTAATTATACCTTTTGGTTCAATAAGCATAATATGACATTCATCTTTTGCATATGGTTTATGTTCAACACCTTTAGGTACAATGTATAATTCACCTTTGCTTAGCTTAACTTTTTCATTTTTAAATTCAATAATTAACTCTCCATTTAAAACAATGAATGTTTCATCTGTCTCTTTATGAGAATGCCAAATAAATTGGCCTTTTACCTTGGCTAGTTTAAATTGATAGTTATTCATTTCACCGATAACCTTTGGTGACCAGTAATCTGAAAATTTATTTAACTTGTCATTTATATTTATAGCTTTTAGCATGATTATTTATCTTTAGTTGCTGAAGTAGTAAATGGTACTGGGTTTTGCATTGCCCAAATTGCGGGACATCGTTCATCCGTAAGTTTTTTAATTTTTTGAATATCTTCATTTGAGGCATTACTCTTTACAAAAACTTCAAAATTAAAACCTTTCATTGGAGGAAAAGAGCCAACACCTAAGGCTGATCTAAAATCAACACCTAAGGTTAAATTTATTTTCATTTGTTCAATCTCTACTCCTGCCATAGCAGCTTGGGTTGCAAACGTTGAACCATAACATGACATTGCACCATAGAAACAATATGTTAAAGCTGATGGTGCTCGACCTTCTCCACCTAAAAAACTGGGAAAATCTGCCTCTAGTGTTATTTCTCCATTTGGAAACTTTACGTCTCCTGTAAATTGTACTTTATTACTATCTGTATTCCAAGATCCTTTAAAATTAAAATCTAGCTGAGCTAAGGAAGGGTCTGACTCACTTTGTTTTGCAATCTCATTAATTTGTTCTACTCTTACATTATGCATGATAATATTCTCCAATTTATAACTGTAAACATAAGTGTAAAGGAAAAACCAAACAATATTTGATAATATTGATTTTTTATTACTTTAAATGATTACTTTAATTATTCATTTATTTGAAAAGCCTTCATAGAATACTAATTTATACGATGTTAATATGTAAAATAATCTTATTTAAGGAATAAAGATGTCAAATCTTTTAAAAATCAAATATAATTCAGGTGATTGGCAAAAACATACCACTGATGCAATAGCAGTTGGTATATATAAAGATCTCAAATTATCAAGACAACTACAAGGTGTAAATAGAAAGCTCGGAAGAGGACTCTCAAATGCTTTATCTGGTAATATAATTGAAGGTAAAGTTGGTGAAGTCAAAATAGTGGTTGGTAAAAAAGGTTCAATTGCAATTGTATATGGTTTAGGCGAAAAGAATAAAATTGATTCAGAAATACTACGTCAAGCTGGTGGTGCTATTTCAAAAACGTGTATAAAAAATAAAATAGAAACTTTTTCTTTTCTTATTCCCATAGATATAAAAGATAATTATATGCATCAAGCTGCGATAGAAGGTTTAGTATTAGGTAGTTATCAGTATACTGAACTAAAAACAACTGAAATAAATCATTTCAAAACTAAAAGCGCAACAATTTATGGCATAAGTAAAAATATTGTTAATAAAGCCAATAAAGTTGCTCAAGGTGTATGTTTTGCTAGAGATTTAGATAATCGACCCGGAAATATAGCTACGCCATCTCATCTAGCAGCTAATGCAATAGAAATAGGGAAAAAGAGTAATATAAAAGTTACTATTTTTGAGAGAGATAAGTTTACTAAGATGGGTATGGGGGCATTAGCTGGAGTTGCTTCTGGAACAGATGTGCCACCAAAATTTATAATTATGGAGTATATGGGGGGTGCAAAAAAGCAAAGACCCAAAATACTAGTTGGTAAAGGTTTAACGTTTGATAGTGGAGGTATTTCTATTAAACCATCTTCAAAAATGGATGAAATGAAATATGATATGTGTGGTTCTGGAGTCGTATTAGGAGTTATGAAAATTATTGAAACCCTTAAACCTAAAATAAATATTATTGGGATTATTCCATCCACTGAAAATATGAGTGGTGATAAAGCTTATCGGCCAGGTGATGTTCTTACTGCATATAATGGTAAAACTATTGAAGTTTTAAATACGGATGCTGAGGGTAGACTAATTTTAGCAGATGCTTTAGCTTATGCCTCAAAACACTATAATCCAGAATATATTTTAGATTTTGCTACACTTACTGGAGCAGTGGTTGTTGCTTTAGGCCATGTAGCGACAGGAATAATGGGTACAGATAAAAAATTAATTAGTAAAATTAAAGCTTCTGCAGTTACTACAAATGAAAAAGTTTGGGAGTTTCCTCTTTGGGGAGAATATTTAGATCAAGTCAAATCTAATATAGCGGATGTTAAAAATGTAGGAGCTCCAATGCAAGCAGGAACCATTGCAGGCGGTGCATTTTTAAAATCATTTGTTAAAGATGATATACCATGGTGTCATTTTGATATTGCTGGAACGGCATGGGGTGATAAAGGACTTTCATATCAAAATAAAGGAACTGCAACTGGTGAAGTGATTCGATTAGTTGTAGATCTTTTGGGGATTTGATGGCTAATTATCCACTAAGAAGTGAAGCCATTAAATTACTTTATGAATATACAAAAACAGATAGTCTTAGACGCCACGCTCTGGGAGTAGAACAAGCAATGCGTAAGATGGCTGAAAAATACAATGGAGATCTTGATGAATGGGGATTAACAGGTCTAATGCACGATTTTGATTACGAAATGTATCCTACTATTGAAGATCACCCTTTTCGAGGTAATGAAATACTTGTAGAAAAAGGATATCCAGAATCTATTACAAATGCAATTATGGGCCATGCAACATATACTGGAGTAACGAGAGATACAGAAATGGCTAAATCACTTTTTTCTGTAGATGAATTAACAGGGTTTATTTTTGCAGTAACATATGTAAGACCTTCTAAATCTATATTAGAAGTAAAGCCAAAGTCTGTTAAGAAAAAATTAAAACAAAAGTCATTTGCAGCTTCAGTTCTACGTGAAGATATCTTTCAGTCTATTGAAGAATTAGGAGTCGATCTTACAGAACATATTCAGTTTGTTATTGATGCCCTATCTGAAAAAGCTGAAGTTTTAGGCTTGAAAGGTAATGTGTAATAAGGATGACTACATTTATTGGTATATTTCTATTTATAATTGGGTTTCTTCTTGGGGCAGTATTTATATGGTTTATCCGTCAAAAAGAAATTGATATATCTCAATCTAATCGAGACCAGCTTAAATCAGAATTTGGCAATTTATCAAAAGAAGCACTAGATCAAAATCTAGAAACATTTTTAAAATTAGCTGAAAATAAATTTTCTGAATTAGTAAAGTCTTCAGATGGGCAATTAGATCAAAAGAAACAACTAATTGATCAATCTTTAGTTGAAATGAAAAAAAAGTTAGAAGGTTTAGATAAATCTACTAACGAATTAAAAGGACAAGTTGAATCTTCTCAAAAAGGTATTGGAGATTTAGCTGAAACAACAACTCAATTATCTAGAATATTATCTAGTTCCCAAGCTAGAGGACAATGGGGTGAAAGGATGGTTGAAGACATCCTAAGTTTCATGGGCCTAGTCGAGGGTATAAATTTTGAGAAACAAGCTCAGGCAGGTGAAGGTCGCCCAGATTTCACTTTTAGACTCCCAGATAATAAATGTATCAATATGGATGTAAAGTTTCCTTTAACTCACTATGAAAATTATTTAAGTACAGATGTTCAATCTGAGCAAGAAAAAGAGAAAAAAGAATTCATTAAAGATGTTAGGATGCATGTTAAAGCAATTGAAAAGAGATCCTATATAGATCCTGAAGGTGGCACCGTAGACTATGTATTAATGTTTATACCGAATGAAAGTATTTATGTCTTTCTTAATCAAGAAGATCGTGAATTAATTGATTTTTCACTTTCAAAAAAAGTCCTCTTATGTTCACCTATAACTCTATATGCAGTATTATCACTAATTCGCCAATCTGTTTCTAATTTTTCAATGGAACAAAAAGCAGGTGAAATGCAAGAGCTTGTAGGTATTTTTAGAAAGCAATGGGATGAATTTATTGGTCAAATGGAAAAGTTAGGTAATACTCTTGGAACAGTACAATCTCATTTTGAAAAATTAGTTTCTACTCGTAGAAATCAATTAGAAAAACCAATGGATCGTATTAAAGAGTTGCAGTTAGGACAAGACAAATCTAAAAAAGAATTAAATGATGAATAAAATTATTAAGTTTAAATACTCATTTATTTTATTATTTTACATTATTTCTTGTGTGGGCCCTCCTGAACCTGATCATGGTTTAGTTGAAAATTTACCTGCAGTTATCAATACAAATACTGCCTTTTCATATAGTTTAAGAGGAGATGATTATTCTATTGATGAATCATTTGATATTTCATTGAGTTTAACAGATGGAACCATAGGTTCTACCTTGATAGTTACTGATCATAAAAATAGTGATACTACAATTGTTTTACTTCAGGGTGACAATGGTGAAGAAATATATAAATATATAGTTACAGGCAATACGACAAGAGTGAATGCAAACTCAAGAGCTCAACCAAAGAAAGCATTAATTCAAAGTAATAGTTTTACCGGAATTCTTTCGTGGACTATTACAGAACAATAAACTAAATAATACTTTATTAAGTTTATTGATTATTTTAAAGACCAGAGTCTTATTTACATTGTCCCTGCGTCCATGCTTTAACACCCGCAACAAGCGCTTTACAGCTATTAGAATATGTTGCTTCATCACAGCCACAGACTGGATCATATACTGCAATGCAGGCATTATTTGAAATCTGCGAGCTATCAATGCAACCTTCATTAATTGGACTAAGAGAATGAACTATATATCCAATTTCTTCATCAGCCATCATTTCATCAAGGTCAAAAAATATCTCCTCAGGATAGCCATATTTAGAATTGAATTTTAACGTTTTTTGAAATGGATCTTCTAATAATTTTTCATCTATAAAACTAAATAACTCATCAACAGTTTTTGCGTGCCAAAATATACTGTCAATATTAGGGTTTGAGTATGAATCTCCATTAGCATTGATAAGTGAAATATCTCCATTGTCTACACGAATATCAATATCTGGCGTAGGGATGCAATAGCAAATAATATTCAAATTCATCCTATACGATTTTAAATTATGCGACTCCCACTTTTTTTGATTTTCACTCAGTGATGTAGTAATGGTCTTCGAATCTTCACATGATAAAAAAATAAATATTAATGCAATAAGATAGAGGTATCTATTTTTCATTTTATTTTTATTTTCTCATAATCTTTAAATAAAGATAAATCTGCATCATCAACATTTAATTTATATTCTTCCCAGTTTTTTGCAAAAAAACTATTTACTCTTTTTAAAACTTTATTAGTTTCTTGTTCAGCATAATCTAAAAGGTAATCATGCGATTGATTTGGACCGGATAAGTTATTATAAAGGTAACGATTAATTGAACTTACTTTTCCACTTAATATATTTGGACTTCTAACAATTCCTTGAAGGCCTTTTTTATTTAGGATTAGCTCTTCAAGAACTTTTAAGCTATCGGTAATAATTTTACCATTCTTTTGTAGTCCTTTATGAGTTTTATTTTTTAAATCAAGTAATTTATCTACGGAAGGCACAATATTTTGTGCTTCACGAATTCTATCCATTACTTCAGTAATGGAATTAGTTATTCTCATTTGTCTATTATAAACAGGTTGAAGATTTACTAAGTTATTCTTGTTTATACCAACGCGAGGATCACTAATAACAGTTACATCTTTTGTCTCTATATTCTTACCATGACTTAATTTAACAGTATATAAACCAGGTAGCACTGAAGGTCCTCCAGGTTCCCGAGGATCAGCTTTAGTTGGTATAGGCGTATTTGGTGACCGTACACCTTTTCGTCTTAGATCCCAATAGATTCTATTAATACCAGCTTCTACATCATGATTAATAGTTCTGATAACTTGACCTTTACTATTAATCACTTCCATTTTAACTTTTTCTTTCTTTTTTGAGCTCTGTTCTTTTTGTAAGTCAGGATTAAATACAAATGTTAACATAGCTCCTCTTTGACGGTTTTTGCCAGAAAAAATTGCATTTGCTTCAAAACGGGTACCTGTGGCTTGTCTATTAATTGATAAAACTGCAGTTGGCGTCTCAAAAAAATGTAGTTTTTGATTTAGTAAGTCTTGGTTACTAGAAGCAAGTTCTCTTAACGGTCTTATGTCATCAAGTATATAAGCTGCTCTACCAAAAGTTCCAATTATTAGGTCATGCTCTCTAGGATGGATTTTTAAATCCATGGTGGATACCGTTGGAAATCCATTAGTCCATTTAGTCCAAGTTTTAGCACCATTAATTGAAATATATAGACCATACTCTGTACCGATGAATTGGAGATTAGGCTCTATAGGGTCTTGAACATAACTTAATACATGTCCCCAAATATCTTTTTCATCAGCTAAACTTTTCCAGGACTTTCCATAGTTTGTAGTATTAAAAATATAAGGCCCCCAATCATTTTGACGGTAATTATTCATAATCACTACCGCGCTACCAGGATCAAAAGGAGAAGCAACTATTTGAGGAACCCAAGCACCTTGAGGAGCACCATATATTTTATTTGATAAATTTTTCCATGTTTTACCTCTATTAGTAGTTAGTTGAATATTTCCATCATCCGTACCTACCCAAATTATATTTTTATCTAGAGGACTTGGTTCTATTGAAAGAATTGTAGTGAAATTTTCTGCTCCTGTCGCATCATATGTTAATCCACCACTTTGATGTTGTTTTTGTTTAGTAGAATCATCTGTGGTTAGATCTGGAGAAATAATTTTCCAATTATTTCCTTGATCTGAACTATAATGAACATATTGAGATCCATAATAAATTCCATCTTCGTTAAAAGGGTCTTGAGCCATTGCGGCATTCCAATTAAAACGTAGATATTCCCCTTTGGGATGAACTGGTTTAATAAGTTGCGTGTGACCAGTAATTAAATCATATCTACCAACATTACCTTGTTGACTCATAGCATATCCAAATCGAGAGTTCCCAGGGTGGGGGAGAACATCAAACCCATCCCCAAAAAATAATTCTTCCCAATATGAGTTACGAATACCACCAGCACGCCAAACGTATGCTGGTCCACGCCAGGAACCGTTATCTTGCATACCTCCATAAACATTATATGGCCAATCCATATCATAGTTAATATGATAAAATTGAGCTACTGGTAGGTTTTCAACAAATCTCCATGTTTTTCCTCTATCATATGAAATGTTTAATCCACCATCATTTCCTTCAATTATAAAGTTTGGATTTGTTGGATGACCCCAAAAAGCATGGTGATCTGGGTGCACGCCATTAGCACCGTAAGCTGTCATTAATGATTCAAAAGATTTACCGCCATCATTTGAGACTGTAACGTAAGTATGAAGATTGTATATCCTATTCTCATTAACTGGATCAATATAAATTTCTGCATAATAAAAAGGTCTACCACCAATGTTTTTATCAGAAACTTTTTTCCATTTAAAACCACCATCAACTGATTTAAATAAGGCATTTTTTTTTGATTCAATTAAAGCATAAATAAGTTTTGGATTACTAGGTGCAATAGCAAGGCCCATTCTTCCAAGGTCACCTTTGGGAAGACCATCTTTATCTGTTCTTTTTTCCCAAGTTTCTCCACCATCAAATGTTATATGCATACCTGAGCTTTTCCCACCAGATTTAAAGAACCATGGCCAGCGACGAAATTCCCACATATTTGCAATTAGTTTATCTGGATTTCTTGGGTCCATAATTAATTCCCCAATACCAGTTTTTTTATCTATATAAAGTACTTTTTTCCATGAATTACCACCATCTGTTGTCTTATAAACTCCGCGATGTTCACTTTCACCCCAAGCAGCTCCTTGAGCTCCAATATATACTTCATCACTATTTTTTGGATTAATAAGTACACGATGAATATTACGTGTTTCTCCTAATCCCTTAAATGACCAAGTGTTGCCACCGTCAATGCTTTTATAAACACCAAAACCAGCTGATTGACTATTTCTAGGATTCCCTTCACCTGTCCCGACCCATATTACATCAGGATTACTTGGGTCAACCGCAACATCGCCAATAGATGCAGCTTTTTGATCATCAAAGATTGGTTCCCATTTAACTCCGCCACTTTCAGACTTCCAAAGTCCTCCAGAAGCAGTTCCTACATAAATAATATCTGTATTAGATAAAACAACATCTATTGAAGTTACTCTACCGCTCATACCACCAGGTCCAATAGCTCTTGCTTTCATTGCTTTTAGTTTTTTCATATCTAAATCATCTGCAATCAATGTTGAAGCAAGAATTAACAGTAACAGTATAAACTTCTTTTTCATTCTTTTAATCCTTATCTAATTAGAAATATTTATTGATATATCTTCAAAAGTACATCCGAATTCTGACCCAATAGGTGATCCTGGAGGAGCAGCAGGCACTTTTATGGGATCAAACTTATTTGGTTCATCTAAAAAAACATTTATCTTTCTATGAAGCATACTTAGATGAGCTTTGTCACGTGAAGTTTTACCGCGTGAACGTTTTAATTGTTCATTTAATAAAGTAACTGATTGCATTGCAATAGAATTAACACCGGGTGAAGCTTCTTTATTAATAGAAAGAGTCATCAAATGATCCAAGACTATGAAGTCAATATTACGTTTTACCTCCCCAGCTAATCCTTTAGGAGAGGAACGATTTATTGTGCCCTGAACTATTTTTTTTAACACTTTATCTAGTCCAGGTTGATTATTGTCTCGAGCATGATACTCTACTAAACGTGTAGCCCTAGCAGGATGGAAAAGGACTCTAGATGTTAACTTTGCTGCAGTCTCAGCAAGACTCACACCATCAAAAGTAACACTAGTTCTAGAATTGAAAGATTCTCTTGTACGTCCTCTTCCGGCAGCTCTAGGAGGTATGAGTTTTAATAAGTCTTCTCTAAGTGTTAGAGCTTCAGGTTGCAATGTTTTAATCAGTTCATCTAGTGCATCCATTTGAAATTTAGGTTCAATAAATTTAGTAATTAATTGACCATCTCCTCTTAATGCATAAGAAAAATTCAGACCACCAACTACTTTTGAAGCACCTTCGATTTGGTAACGATGTAGTAAATATATTGGTACTAGGACATCTTCAATATCACTATAAGGTTGACCATTTCTTATATTATTTTCACCAAAATTTTCTAAAGCTACTCTTCTAACATTCATTAAGTTATTTAATTCTGAAACTGGATTTTTTCCGTTATCCCATAAATGAGCAGTTGGATGCGCAGAGCCTAAAGGACGTGCATCTTGATCTGTAATAAATGTATATCCTCGCCTGATTCCATCTTGAATTATTTCTTCAAGTGCTATTTTTTCATTAGTCCCTTTAGGGAAATCCTGATAACCAAATCTTATAGTGACTTTATCCCACTCTCCAATACCATCATCATATGCATTTTTCCATTCGATATTGTCATTATTATCAAGTGAAATTTTAGGATGTGGATAATCCATGACAGAAGCACGATCATTGGCACTGGAAATAAAATTATGAGATAATCCAATGGTATGTCCAATTTCGTGTGCTACTAGTTGCATAACTCTAGAAAGAGCTAATTCACGCATATGATTTGGAATTTTATCTCCATTTTTATAAGGTGCAAGTAAACCTGTGGCAATTAAATAATCTTGTCTTAATCTTAATGAACCTAATGAAACATTGCCTTTGATAATCTCTCCAGTTCTTGGATCATCTACAGAACTTCCATACGACCAACCTCTTGTAGCACGATGTACCCAATGAATCATATTATAACGAGCATCCATAGGATGTGCACCATCTGGAAGTATTTTAACCTGAAATGCATCCTTATAACCAGCAGCTTCAAAAGCTTGATTCCACCAAAGACCACTTTCTAGCATAGCAGTTTTCACTGGTTCTGGGACACCTGGATCTACATAGTAAATAATAGGTTCTTTAGCTTCACTTTTTCTTGAGCGAGGATTCTTTTTCTCTAAACGATGTCGCCTAATATATTTTATATAAATTGATTCATCTAATGGTACAGCATAATCTTGAAATGAAATAGCTCCATAACCTGCTCTTGGATCATGCTCTCGTGGTTTATAGTTACTATCTGGCAATTCTAAGAAAGAATGATGAATTCTCATTGTAATTGCATTTGGAGTAGGCGTTACTTGCCTTACAAAGCTCCCTGGATTAGTTCCTGTGTATGTCATAAGAGCTTCTACTTCAGTATTTTTTGGAAAATTCATTGTTGCTGGTAGATGGATAGCAGACCGGCTTTTATCTACTTTATAATTACCCATTTTTTGTCTTTTTAATTTATCCACAATACCATGCGCATCATTCAAGAAGAAATCTGTAGCATCAACTAAGACACTTCCATTTTTTTCTTCAGCGACTTTAAAACCCCAAATAGTTGATTTAGCAAATCCATCTGCAACTGAGGCTTTTTCTTTTTCATCATCAGTATTTGCACGATAACGATAATTTGGTTGGATTAATAAAATTTTTGGACCAATTCGGTGAAAATAAACTATTCGACTATTACCAAGTTGTCCACGATCAAGTCCTACATCATTTGAACCCATCCCTGCCATGAGAGAGTTAACATAGAGAAACTCTTGGTCAAAATCAGAAATTTCTAACCACAGCTTTCCAGAGTTATTATCCCAATACATATTTAAATAGCCATCCATTTTTGTCATGGATTTAGTTTTTTCACTAAAGGGATTGCAATATATAACCCCAAAAATAGAAATAAATAAAATAATCTTCTTCATAATTAGCTCCTCATTGTAGAATCAAAGAACGTTAATTTAAATGAGAGTAGATAAATGAAACAGAAAAATTTATTCATTCAGTTTCGTCTAATTATTGTTTCTCATTAGGTTGAACAAAGTATTGTGATCAAAAAAAATATTAATCTGAACTATCTTCCCAAGCAGGACAAATAAAATTCTTGTAATCGCACCAGTCACAGTGGCGCCCAGTGGCGGTAGGAAATTCACGGTTTCGAATGCCTTGAGCAACAGCTTTTATTTTTTCTTCCTTATCTAATAATTCCTCTTGTTCAAAATGATGTGACTTTATTGGTTTTTCTTCTTCTCTTAAAAAATATAAACTAGCTGATTCAGGAAGGCCTCCAAAGTTAGGATCATTAGATTGTTCTAAATACATGGAGTAAATAGCTAATTGCATACTGGATTTTGCTGAAGACATAGTAGAACTTGTTTTATAATCTACTACATGGGTACCTGTATCAGTTTTATCAATTCGATCTATAGCGCCAGTAATCTTGATGTCTCCAATAGAAAAATTAAATTTTTCTTCTCTAGCAATAACATTAGGAGGGGATTTTGCAATACCAGCAAAATAGCGTTTAAATATTTCTTTACCTTGTAGTTTAAATTCCTTCTCTTGATCGGAATAAAAGAAACCACTGCTGTCCCATTCTTCTTCTAATAATTTTAATAGACGATTTTCTGATTGTTCTTCTGATGGCTCATGAAATCGCTGAAGAGCCCGATGTATAATATTACCAAATACTAATTGTGGCTTACTTTGGGATTCAGGTATGGAGTCTATTCGACCTAATCTATATTTCATAGGGCAGGATTGGTATGTCTCGATAGAACTGGCAGATAAGTAAAGTTGATCTGGGGCAGAGGGTTGGAATACACCTTCAAGTTGCTTTTGCAATTCTATTTCCCATTGAGAATCTCCCCATACAATATTTGAATCATTATCTAATTCGTGAATTCTTTCAATGGTCCTAATTAAATTTTCAGTTTGATCAAATTGATTTTGGATCAAGGCTTTTTGTAGTTTCTGTTCGTATTTGGTTCGCAAAGTTGAATAGGGTTGAGAAGTTTGATTTAATTCATCCATATCAATAATCTCCATTAATTCTGGTTTTAATTCTTTTATGAAAGGTGAGGTAGCGCGCTTCGGTGCTAATAGAAATAATTGCTGCTGAGCTCTTGTTATAGCCACATAAAATAGCCGGCGTTCTTCTTCTTTGTGATGTTCTTTTGAAGAAAGTTCAGTATTCTTAATATAATCAAGCCATTCATCAGGTGGGTGATTAATCGTTTTCTCTGAACGATAATTTAATGGAAAACTAGCAGAACGATTATAAGGTATCAATACTATAGGAAATTCACCACCTTTAACAGCATGAATAGTCTGAACTGTAATAGCGTTGAAGGCTTGTCTGATTTCAGGGAATGATGCGGAAATTTTCCCTGAGACCATAAGAGATTCGATGAAAGTATTAAAGTCTTTTAATTTATTTTGGATAAGGTTTCGTCTAGAAAATTCTTGCGCTTTCTGGATAAATTGTCCTGTATTCATTAATGCCACTTGATCTTCAAAAGTGTAGCTTTGGTTATAAGGTTTAAGTAATCCAGTTTTTTCTAAAATTGAATTAATAACTTCTTCAGCTGATTGAGATTTTGGGTGATTGCGTAATAAAAGGATGGACTCACATAAGTGTTTTAGACCATTATTAGAATGAGATTCAAAGTGAATTAATGCGAATTCTAAACGAGAGGATGAATCCTTTATTTTAAATTGACTAAAAAAGTCTATAACATCTTCTTCAGAGCAAAATTTGGAAAGTAATCGATAAAATCCAATATCTTTATATTTACCACGGCCAATCACTTGGCACCAACTATTCAAATCTTTTACTGATGGAATATCAAAAAAACGAGGGAAACGAGCTTGAACTGGAAGACCATAAGATTGAAGATAGGTAGTTAGGTTAGTGGCTTGTAGATGAGTACGGCAAAGAACAGCAATCTCATGAAATAATTTACCATCATTAGTTAAGCTATTGATTTTCTTAATAATAAATTGATTTTGGTTATCTTTTTCTCCATAAAATAAAGTGGGCTTTGAATTTGAATTCCCTTTAAAGGACTGAAGTGATTTCTCAACACGGTCCACATTATTTTTGATAGAAGCATTCGCTATATTTAGAATCTCCTGATTTGATCTAAAGTTTTCTTCTAAGGCAACCTCTAAATAATTTGAATGATTACTATATCGCTCTCTAAATAAATGAATATTATGAATGCTAGCTCCACGAAAACTGTAAATAACTTGATCTTCATCTCCAACCACGGTGATTTGATGTTTCTTTTGTGCAATTAAACCAATGACTTCATTTAGTGCAAAATTATTATCCTGAAATTCATCAATAATGAGATGTTGATATTGAGACTGAACTTTTTGAAGGGTAGTAGTATTTGAATTTAATAATTCATAGGCTGAAAGAATCATGTCTCCATAATCAACCACGTTCATGTCCTTTTTCCACTTTTGGAAAGTGGGATATATTCTTTTTAAATCTGATAATTGTGCACATATTTCAGGCTCAAGTGATTTAATATCTATAGATTTTTCATTGAGCTCTATAAGTTCATCTCTTGTTCGGTTGAAGAAAGGAATAAAACTATTGCTTACTGCTCGAATAGGATCTCGCGGAAATTCTCTAGATTTAAATGGTCCTAATTCATTAAATCGATTCAAAAGTAAAAAGGCAGCTTCACTTTCTTCTAATAAAATGGGTATTGCACCTGAGGGTTTAAAGTCCTTTACTAAATTAAAACAAAATGCATGAAAAGTGGACACTGTCATTTTTTCGGCGCTTTGACCAATAACAGCAATAATTCTTTCTTTTAATTCTCTTGCAGCTTTTTCAGTATATGTAATCGCAAGAATAGATTGAGGGTCAGCTTTATAATGTTGGATCAAATAAATAATTCTGTGAATTAAGGTTGTTGTTTTTCCAGTACCTGCTCCAGCTAAAATCATCATTGGTGCCGGGGGATGAGTAATTGCTTTATGCTGAATTATATTAGCTTTAAATTTTCCATGAGTATATAGCATAGTCTAAATTAGCAATACATTAAATTGATAAAAAATGTTTCGTCGACAATTAAATTATTTTATTGAAACTTTTTAACTTTTTTTTCATTCAAGTATCTAATACTACAAATGAATCAATATTTATTAACTTAAAAACGGAAAATTAAAAAATGAAAAAAATACTCTTGCCTATTTCAATGTTTTTATTTCTAGTAGTTGGATGTGATAACCCAATGCTATCAAAGTCAACTGATCTAGATAGTGAAGAACTGCAAGCATTATCATATGAACTATCTTCTGAGCTGGGTTTGAATCAATCATCTACGGATGGTTTAAATGATATTTTAAAAAGACATGGACGCAAAGGTAAACATAGTGAACCAGGTTTTTTATGGAAAGTTGCTGGTGAATTAGCCGATAGTCTAACTGATGAAGAAAAAGCAATGCTTTTTGAAAAAATGGATGAAAAAGATATTTTCCTTTTCGGTGGAAATAATAAAAGAGGTTCAAAAAACAAAAAGTCTAAGCAAAAAAATAGTTTTAATGGAATAATTAAAGTTTTAACTGAAGATCAAAAAGTGATTTTTAAAGAAATTTTAAGCTCTTACAAAGAAAAATTTAAAGCTATTCACTCACAGGTAAAAGATGGGACAATGTCAAAGGATGATGCCAAAATTCAATTAAAGCCATTGAGAGAAGCGATGAAAGCAGAAATTGATGCTCTCCTAACAGATGATCAAAAAATATTAGTTGAACAAAACCAGGTTGATAAAAAAGCTAAACGCCAAGCTTATAAAGATTCATCCAAAGCGGTAAAAGTAGATGTTTTAGATATGACCTCTGATCAGGTAGCAACATATGAGTTAATTAATGAAGAGACACGTGATGCTTCTAAGACTTTATTTTTACAATCAAAGAATGGTGAAATTGATCGTGAGTCCTTTCGAGCAGCACTAAAGAATTTATTTTCAAGTAGAAATGAAAAACTTGAAGCTTTATTTACAGCGGGACAACTTGAAATAATTAAAATTCACAAAGCTTTAGAGTTGCGTATGCAAAAACATAAGGGCCAAAAAGGTAAAAAGAGTGGTGGGTCTAAAAAACGTGGTGGGCGTAAAAGTAAAAATGGATAACAATCTATAATAATTTAGATAAAAAGGGCTGTTAAATAAATAATAACCGCCCTTTTTATTATATTAATTTATTTTTAACTTTAAAAAGTTTTATTGATCTAAAAAGATTGTAACAATTATAAATATTAATTTAAACGGAAAAAATATGAAAAAATTATCTCTATTAATTGCATTAACCACCTTTGCGATGATTGGTTGTGAAAACCTATCCAAAGAAGATATAACTGTAATTGATCCAGAACTGCAGAGTTTTTCAGATGGTCTAAATAATGATATAGGCCTTAGTAAAAGTAGTATTAGTGCTTTTAATGATGCTTTAAATCGTCATGGAAAAAATGGTAAGCATCGTAATGATCCAGGTTTTTTATGGAAGGTATCTGCAGAAATGCAAACTGAACTTTCAGATGAAGAAAAAACTAAATTATTTGGATGGATGGATGATAATTCCACACCTTATTTATTTGCTGCTGATATGGGTCCAAAAAGTTCTAGAGGACCTAAAGATGATAAAGGTAAAAAACATTTAGATATTAAGATGCTTTTCACATTATTAGATGAAACTCAAACGACATCTCTTAAAACAATTATGGAATCCTATAAGTCTCAAATGGATGAAGTAATGAAAAAATCTAAAGATGGTACTTTAGATAGAGATTCAGCTAAAGCAGAGTTAGAAGCTTTAGAGGTAGCTATGCATGCAGAGATCAAAGCTATCTTAACAGATGAGCAAAAACAAAAACTTGAAGAAATTCATCTTGAAATGAAACAAAAAATGGAACAAATGAGACAAGCAGGTCATGATGCAATGGTTAATGCTTTATCCATGACATCACTTCAAGAAGATGGTCTAGATTCTATTAATAAAGAATCCAATGAAGTTCAAAAAGCATTAATGGAAAAAGCAAAAGCCGAAGAGATGACCAAAGATGATATGCATGAAGCTCTTAAAGCTTTATTTGCTGAAAGAAATAGTAAGATAGATGCTTTATTTGATGATACTCAAATGGAAATCATTAAAATATATACCTCTCTAGTTATGCAGTATTCAAAACATTGTGGTGATAGAAAAAAAGACTCTGGTGGGGATAAGCGATAAAATTTTTTTATCATAAATCATTAAAAAGGCTATTTCTAATGTTATAGAAATAGCCTTTTTTTTATTTTTTAACTTTTTCTCTTTAACTGTGTCTAAATAGAAAATGCATGAAATCAGACAAAGAATTAATAAAAGAATTTCAAGATGGTAGTGAAGATGCATTTAACATATTGGTTAAAAGACACCTATCTGATACTTATGGATTTTTTATTAAATTCACATCAGACATTGTTGAAGCTGAAGATTTGGCTCAAGATGTTTTTATTAAAATGTATAAAGCGCTTAAAAAGTTTAGATTTGAATCAGAATTTAAGACATACTTATTTAGAGCTAATATCAATATGTCGAATACTTACCTCAGAAGAAATAAATGGCGAAACCTACTTCATTTGGACCAAGCACCTGAACCAGAGTATTTGGATACATCTCATGAGGATGAGTGGAGAAGAAAAGAGTTATGGGATGCCATTAGTAAATTACCTAGTAAGCAAAGAAAAGTGGTTACTCTGCGAATAGGGAAAGAAATGGCATATAAAGAGATTGCCTTAGTTATGGGAATTAATGAGAATTCAGCTAAAGTCAGTTATCATCATGCAGTAAAATATCTAAAAGATGTATTAAAATGAATTTTGAAAAACATATTAAAGAAATAACCCATTCAAATGTTAATTCACTAGATGAAAGTATTTTTTTAGAAAAACTTCATTCTAAGAGAAGAAGACGCCATATAAAGAAATTTCGTATTTTAAATGGTCTATCAGCAGCAGTCTTTGTCTCGTTATTAGGTTGGGCCTCATTTAGTCAGCTTACTGATGATCCTATGACATATGTTTCTAATGATTTAAAACCAATGGAGATCATGGATATTGAAACTGAGATTTATGTCTATGAGTTAGTTGATTACTTAGTTGATACTAGCGATGATATATGGGAGACATTAGCTTTTTTAGATGAAATAAATTTTGAAACTATAGCTACAAAAAATAATAGAGGTTTAAAATGAATAAAACCGTTATAATAATTATTATATTAATGTGCTCTAATCTTTTTGCTCAACCGGGTAAATCAAAAGGTCCTGGTGGTCAATATAGTGAAAGAATGGAAATGATGTTGATTTGGAAATTGACTGATGAATTAGAATTAACAGAAGATCAAGCACAAACTTTTTTCCCATTAATGCGTTCTCACCAAAAAGAGGTTATGGAACTTAGAAGAGAGGAAAAGGTTTTATTTCAACCAATGTATGAAAAAATTAAAAGTGATGAAAAGGTTGGTCAATCTGAAGTAAATAGTTTATTAAAAGAGATTGCCAAGATGGATGATAAAAAAACTAAACATCGAGTAAAGTTTATTAAAAAATCTAGTGAAGTTTTAGAACCAAGTCAGCAATTGAGACTCTTAATGTTTGAACCAAGAATGAAAAGCGAAGTACAAACACAAATGAGAGAAAGATTTAAGCCATATAAGCGTGGTGGAAAGAAAAAAGAAAGACGCCCTTAATTTGAAAATAAAAAGTTAGAATAGTCAATTATCCTCAATAATTATTCATTCCAAATTGTACCTTTTTTCTTAAGTTTATTAAGTTTTGGAGCAATAACGAATGTACAATATGGAACATTTGGGTTATTTTCAAAATAATCTTGATGATAAACTTCAGCTATATAAAATTTATCCAATGATTTTAATTCTGTAGTAAGTGGATCCTCAAAATTTTTAGTAACTTCTTTTATAGATGCCTCTGCTATGTCTTGTTGTTTTTTATCGTGAAAATAAATAGCTGAACGATATTGAGTCCCGGAGTCATTTCCTTGTCTATTTAAAGTAGTAGGGTCGTGAGCTAGCCAGAAAATTTCTAAAATACCTTTAAATGATATTTCAGTAGGATTAAATGATATTTGACATACTTCAGCATGGCCAGTATTTCCGCTAGTTACATCGTTATATGTTGGATTTTTCTTATGGCCACCAGCATATCCACTAACTACATCAACAACGCCTTCAACTCTTTCAAATACAGCTTCAACACACCAAAAGCATCCACCGCCTAGAGTTGCAACTTCTAATAATTCTTTTGACATAAGTTTAGTTCCTTTTTGTTGAGCGCTAATAATAGCAAAAAATAGCAGGATTGCTAGGGGTAATTTTATTAGTTGTTTCATGATAATTCTTTAAGATCTTTATGGAGCGCGGTAAGCATTTCTTTTGCATCACCAAAAACCATTATAGAATTTTCAAAACCAAACAGTTCATTTTGAATACCTGCAAAGCCAGGATTCATTGTTCTTTTATTTATAATAACAGTTCTTGATTTATCAACGTCTAAAATTGGCATACCATAAATTGGACTTGAAGTGTCGTGCCGAGCAGCAGGGTTTACAACATCATTTGCACCTAAAACGATAGCTACATCACAATCTTCAAACTCTGAATTTATTTCATCTAAATCTTTCAATTGTTCATAAGGAACATTTGCTTCTGCTAAAAGAACATTCATATGTCCAGGCATTCTTCCTGCTACTGGATGTATAGCATACAGTACTTTTTTACCCATAGCTTCTAATTGTTCTGCAACTTCTCTTACTGCATGTTGAGCTTGAGCTACTGCAAGTCCATACCCCGGAACTATTATTACTTTATCTGCTGCATCCATGATCATCGCAGCCTCGTCAGTAGTAGAAGACTTATAATTAATTTGTTTAGCTTCTCCACCACTTGAATCATTTTGTAAACCAACTGCTCCAAAAATAACATTGGTTAAAGATCTATTCATGCCTTTACACATTATACTTGTAAGAATAAAACCAGAAGCGCCAACTAATGCACCTGAGATAATTAAGGCATTATTCATGAGCACAAAACCAGTGGATGCGGCAGCAATGCCAGAATAAGAATTTAGTAATGAAATAACTACTGGCATATCAGCACCACCAATAGGAATAGTTAATGTAACTCCTAAAAGCGCTGCAATAATAATTATGCCATAGAACATATTTAGGTCTTGAATTCCACTAATAGTTACAAAAGTACCTAAGCCTAAGAGTGATAGTGCAAGAAAAGCATTCAAGATTTTCTGTCCTGGAAATACAATTGGCTGTCCGCTAATAAACCCTTGAAGTTTTCCAAAAGCTATAAAACTTCCAGTCAAAGTTAATGTTCCTACAAAAACTGATAAAATAATAGTGCCAGTAAGAAACATAGTTTGTTCTGAGGTTCCATATTTAGTAAAAAATTCAGCGGCAGCAACTAAAGCTGATGCTCCACCACCAAAACCATTGAAAATTGCAACCATTTGAGGCATTTGAGTCATTTCAACACGAATTGCAAAAATAGCTCCGATAATTGCGCCAATTATCATACCTAACGCTATGATTTTAAAATCTAATAATTCAAAAGATATTAGTGTTGCTATGATTGCAATGAGCATACCAATTGAAGAAATTGTATTGCCAGTTCTTGCTGTCTTTGGTGAACTTAGTTTTTTTATTCCTAAGATAAATAGAACAGCTGCTAAAACATACGCTATATTAGTGTATTGCATAAATCTATTTCCGCTTAAACATTTTTAACATTCGATCAGTAACCATAAATCCACCAACGCAGTTTATTGTTGCAAAAATAACAGCTATAAGTCCAAGCCAAGTTCCAACTTCGCCACTAACTTTTGTTGCAATAATAGCTCCGACTATTGCAATACCGGAAATTGCATTTGAACCTGACATCAAAGGTGTATGTAGAGTTGGAGGGACTTTAGTGATTATTTCAAAGCCTATAAAAATAGCTAGAATAAGTACAGTCAGAATATTAATCATATCCATTTTATTGTTCTCCTAAAGCTTTACTTGTTAGTTCATGAGTTACTTTACCATTATGAGTAAACATGGCGCCGGAAATTATTTCATCATCTAAGTTCAAATTTAAATGACCGTCTTTGACCATATATGTTAAAAAGGTTGAGATATTTTTAGCATATAACTGTGAAGCATGAATTTGGATGCTTGCAGGAAAATTTAAGGTACCATCAATCTTAACACCATTATGCTCTATGAGCTCTCCCATCTGAGTTAATTCGCAATTTCCACCATTTTCCGAAGCTAAATCAATAATGACGGAACCGGGTTTCATGCCTTCAACCATATCGCGTGGAATAAGAAGTGGTGCTGGTCTTCCGGGGATTAAAGCTGTAGTAATAACTAGATTAGATTTAGCAATATGCTCTTTAATTTTTGCTTGTTGACGATTTTTGTAATCTTCCGATGTTTCCTTTGCATATCCGCCTTTTCCTACGCCATCATCATTATCTGATTCGACTTCAATAAATTTAGCGCCAAGCGATTCAACTTGCTCTTTAACTTCAGGGCGAACGTCAAATGCTTCAACTTGAGCACCGAGTCTCTTTGCTGTAGCAATTGCTTGGAGGCCAGCAACACCAGCTCCAAGAATAAGCACTTTTGCAGGCGGTATAGTACCAGCTGCTGTCATTAAAAGTGGCATGTATACTGGTAAGTGAGAAGCACCAACTAATACAGATTTATATCCTGCAATATTTGCTTGAGAACTTAATGCATCCATACTTTGAGCAAGAGTTGTTCTTGGAATCAAATGCATTGAGAACCCAGTTATGCTTTTATCATTTAATAATTTAACGAATTCAAGTTCTCTAGTTGTTTGGCATAATGAAATATAAGCGGCGTTATCAGGCATTTTTTCTATTTCAGCCTTTGTTGCAGAAGCAACCTTTAATATGATATCAGCACCTTTAAGAATACTAGTTTGATTTGAAAAAATTTCAGCATTAACATCTTTATAATCTTGATCAGTAATATAAGACGCTTCCCCAGCACCAGATTCTACTCGAACAGTTAAGCCACTTTTTATCAGATCTTTTACCGTCTGAGGCGTTGCGGCGACGCGATTCTCATTAGCTGTTGTTTCTTTTAATACGACTGCAATCATTATAAGATCCTATAAATATTTTGAATTTCAGCTTATAAATTTATGACAATATTTGTCAAAATTTATAAAAATGATTTCAAGATATTTTATTGCTCTTTTATTGTTAATTTGAGAATTATGCATTTAAGAACTTTATTGTCATTTGTAATGTTTTGGATCTTAGCATGCGCGCCTAATGTTCGTATCACTGAAACTTATAAATCAAATCAGAAAAAAATTGCAGAAGTCATAAAAGGTGAAGGCTCTACTGCAAAAGTAGTTAAAAGAATAGA
>CAJJBS010000037.1 GCA_905182385.1 Fidelibacterota bacterium TCS55 | reverse complement strand
ACTTTTTCCATTATCCCTTTTAAAAAACGTGTTTGAGGTTGATCAGTTGGGATAATAATAGCCTCAGAAGGTTTAAATTTATTTTGTTTAACAGTAAGAGGTTTTTTTAATGCATGAGCAATAATACGGTGTTTTTGTAAGTTTTGTATTAACATTTGAGCGCGTGTCCGATTTTCTTTTAAACTTATCAAGTAACCTTTTACTGGGTTTTTTTTAGCTTCGATAGAAGACGAAGCATAAAAATCTCGATGATATTCTAAGAACTCATTTCGTAATGCGACTAGGCCATCTAAAGTTCCTAAAGTAGACATGTAGTGATTTCGAATACCAAAAGCATATGTTAAACGTCCTTGATTCGTCTCTCGATGGAGTGCTCTTGAAGAAGCTTGCTCAAAAAGAATACCTACAGAGCCATGAATATCTGAAAAAGTAGAACCTTTCCCATAGTAAAAGTCATCAAAAGATTCTTTGGTTAAATACATGGATTGAATACTATCTAAGCGTTTTGAATGAAAAGGCACGAGTTTATTAGTTAAATCAAAAGTCTTCTGTGGTGTATTTGGATTGTTCCTACTAGGAATGCCAGGTTGAAAAAAGAATGTAGAATTTCCACCCATCTCATGAGCATCTAGTACAAATTGTGGTCGCCAGTGATGAAATAATTTTATTCTACCATTTGATTCAGGTTGCGTAACAGGCATCCAGTCACGATTCATATCAAAAAGGTAATGGTTTGTGCGACCACCTGGCCAAGGTTCATTGTGCTCTCTATCTTGTCCATCAGAGGTTGGAATATCTCCACGATTCCCATTAACCCAATTTACAAATCTATCCCTACCATCAGGGTTAAACATAGGATCAATTATAAGAACAGTATTCTTTAGTATTTTATCAATCTCTTTTCCGTTGCCAGCTATTAAATGGTATAATAACAATATAGCAGCTTCTGTTCCGCTTGCTTCATTCCCATGAATTGAAAAGCCTAAGTAGGCTATAATGGGCATATTATCTATGTCACTGTTTTTTATTTTTTTTGGAGTGTCGGAAAGACTGAGGTTTGCTTTTCTAATTAAATCTAGTTTTTGATGATTATCAGGATGAGTAACAATAGCATGAATTAAACGGCGACCTTCATGAGTTAAAGCATGGTCGTTTACTATTACGCGATTACTTTGTTTTGCAAGTGCTTCAAAATAATCTACAACTTGATTAGTTCGTGTATGACGTAAGCCTATCTTGTGACCCAAAATTTCTTGTGGTAGAGAAATGTTAGAATTATAACTAACACCAGTAATATTATTAGGTAAGTCAATTTCTTGACTAGAAGCTGAAATTGAAAAAATAAATATAATTAGAATGACTTTTTTCATGAATTCCTCATCACATAATTTTAAATAAAAGTTTTAGTATAGATTGATAAATTTAATATGTAAAAATCAATTATTCTTTTTCTTTAATTTAACTAACCAATTTATGTATTTAAACAAAAATTTGTTGAATACTTTTACTTTAAATCAAGATTAAGTATGAAACTTAATTTTATAAAAAAATAAGTTATTAATGCTAAAAAGAATAACAGTTGTAGCTGGAATAATAATACAAAAAGACTTATTTCTTATTGCAAGAAGGTCACCTCATTTTAAGGGTTCTGGATTTTGGGAGTTCCCTGGTGGTAAACTTGAGATTAATGAAACAAAGGAAATGTGTTTAAAAAGAGAATTAGATGAAGAACTTGAAATCAAAGTGATTGAATATTCTTTCTATAAATCATATGATTATAGTTCTCATGATATCATTTATAATATGAATTTTTATTTAGTTAATAAATTTTCTGGTACTATAAAATTAAATGCTCATGATAAAATTAAATGGATAAAGTATAATGAGTTTAGAAAGTATGACATGCTTCCAGGTGATATTCCAATTATTAAAGATTTAGGTAAATAATTATGGTAATAAATAAATTGTTTAAAAAATATTATTTCACTTTATTATTTATTCTTTTTTTTCAACTAGCTCATTCACAAAACTATGATTATAAAAAACCAAATAGGGATGGGACCGGAAAAATTTATTTAGGTAGAGAGATTAGTACTATCATGGGTCACTTAGGAGCCCCTTGGCTTGAACGTACCACAAGATCTTCGGAAGAACGAACTGACTTAGTTGTTAAATCGGTTGGGTTAAAAACAAATGATATAATAGCAGATTTTGGAGCAGGTAGTGGTTATTATACAAAAAGACTTGCACCTTTATGCAGTCTAGTATATGCAGTAGATATTCAAAAAGAAATGTTGAAAATTAATAAAAATAATATGATGGCTAATAAAGTAGATAATGTAGAATTTATTCTTGGAAGTGATAAAGTAACGAACCTTCCTGATGAATCAGTAGATTACTTAATTATGGTAGATGTTTACCATGAACTAGAGTTTCCTTATGAGGTTATGCAAGATATTCACAGAGCAATGAAAGTAAATGGCCAAGTTATTTTAGTTGAATATAAAAAAGAAGATCCAAAGATAATGATTAAGCCATTACATAAAATGAGCGTTAAGCAAGTACAAAAAGAAATGAATTATACCGGTTTTGTTTTTAATCGTTCTTTTGATGAACTTCCACTACAGCATATGCTGTTCTTTACAAAAAAGATAAAATAAATGAATATTGATATTATAAATAATGAAATGTTCAACCTTGACGAAACGAAAGAAGCTTTAAATTTTTACCCATCTGACTTGATTGACGTATTAAAATTTCATAAATCGTTGGGAAATATACAAACGCCACTAATTGAGCTTAATGAGCTTTCCAAAGAGCTAGGCGTTGGCAGCATTCTTGTTAAAGATGAAAGTTATCGTTTTGGATTAAACGCATTTAAAGCTTTAGGCGCTTCTTATGCCATGAAAAAAGAAATTGAAAAAAACCCAAACATAGAGACTTTTTGTACAGCAACGGATGGTAATCATGGGCATGCTGTTGCATGGATGGCTCAAAAGCTTAAAAGAAAAGCTATTATTTACATGCCAAAAGGAACAGCTATTGATAGAGTGAATGCAATCAAAAGTAAGAATGCAGAAGTAATTGTTATTGATGAAGGTTATGATAGTGCAGTTGAGATTGCGAATAGAAAAGTAATCCAAGGAAATAGGAATGGCAATGGTTCATGGTCTTTGATTCAGGACACTGCATGGGATGGATATGAAAAAATACCTTTAGATATTATGAAAGGTTATTGGACACAAATGGATGAAGTAACCAATCAAATTAAAGATAAAAAAATCGATTTAATTTTTCTTCAAACAGGTGTGGGAAGTTGGGCTGCTTCAATAATTAGCTATATTTTAAATAATTGGGATTATTATCCGCTATTTTTTAGTGTTGAACCTTTTTCAGCAAATTGTTTAGCTGAATCCATTAAAGCTAAAAAAAGAGTAAAAATTAATAAAAAAGAATCAACATCTATGGCTGGGCTTGATTGTGGAACCGTTTCTACTTTGGCTTGGAAAATATTAAAAAATAGTATTTCTTCTTCCATCTCAATTACAGATAGTTTTACTGAGGAAGCAATGCGTGTGCTTTCAAAACCAATCAAAGGTGACTCAAAAATAGTTGCAGGTGAATCAGGAGCCAGTGGATTAGGTGCGCTTATTGCTTTAATTAAATCAAATAAATTTTATAATAATTCTTTAAATGAGAATTCAAATATTTTGATAATTAACACTGAAGGTGACACTGATAAAATAAATTATAAAAGAATAATTAAAGATTAACTAGCTATAACTAAATGAAACGCCTCTGGGTCAAATAGCCTCCTAAGGAGGGCTTTTTTTTATAAATGATAGGTTCGGATTCATGGGTTGTTTTTGTAACTTTCAATCTTAGGAATTGTAATTATTCTCAAATGAAGGAAAAAAAGAATGAAAATAAAACTAATAAGTTTATTATTGCCAATATTTATGTTTGTTTCTTGTGAGGACAAAGTTAAAGAAGCTACTGAAGCTACTGCTTGTGCTTCAATTTTAGCTAATGCTGAACAAACAATGGAAGCTGCGAATAGCGAATTTGAAGCAAAAGTCGATGCTGGTACAGCGACAAAAGCAGATTGCGATAAATTCGTTACCATAATTCAAGAAATAGTTGATTGTATGCCAGAAGGTGCCGAAAAAACAGAAATGCAAAGTGGTATAACATTAACCAGTGCTAATTGTTCAGTGTTTCCATCTTAGTACCGATAATAAATTTTCAAATAGATTTTTCTATTTAAATAGATTAAGTGAAGATTGGTTTAATTCAATAATAATAAAGAAAAACTATAATGAGAACATCATCATACAACTTCTAATTGAGAACTGAAACTTTATCTTTATCCTTAAAAAGAGCCTCACCTAAGCGTGGGGCGTTATGGGTCCCTGCCATATAAATAGCTGTGCACATCTGTATACATACTATATACGCCCCTACAGGCCTTGGTATACTATAAACAAATATACTCTCTCTGACTAATGGCCTATACTGACCCGCCTATACACTATAAGGCACTCACTATCATTCCTTAACAAAAGAAGAAAACTCAATGAGCAAGACCCCCTAGGCACTGAAAATGGAAGGTGTAGGGGTTTGGAGTAAATGCCGTCCCCACACTGTAGAATACTTTTTGTAAGTTCTTGTATGAAACGTCTCTGGTCAAATAAAGAATTAAATAATGAATAAAATTTTAGCAAGAGGTGGCGTAGAGTTTATAGCAGTCTTGCTCGGCATTTCCGGCTCTTTATGGATTGATAAAAATCAAGAATTCCGACAAAAGAATGAGCAAGAGATAGTTCTTCTTAATTCAATTTATAGTGATATAAATCAAACGGAAATGTTTTTAGAATCAAGAGATGTAGCATTTCAAGCAGATAGCCTATGGATGAATTATTTTGCAATTAATTGGGAGAATATGAATATTGATTCAGTAGCAATCGCATTAAGTAAGCAAAAACCTTTTGTCTTTAATACGCTATTTTTTGATTATAGAGAATTTCATCCACCGCTATCTTCAATTGAAATGATTATGCAGGATGGCTCCTTAAAAGAAATACGAAATATAGAAATACGAAAAAAAATTAATAATCTATATAAGACTGATTTAGGGTTTGTGTTAAAAAACGTTCAATCTGAAATTGATATGCAGATTAATTTCAGAAATACACTTGTCAATCAAAATGATAAAAAATTAGCACGAGTACTTTCAACAACACATAAAGAAATAAGAGATCGTAATAATGACAATGTTGGTAACTATGATAAACCTATTGAAGAATTAAAATACTTTCTTACTAAAGATTATGTAAGAACTTATATTGATCTAAAAAACAGAAATAGATTTTTTGTAATGTTCTTTATTGAAAATTTTAAGACAACTCTTGAAGAATTGAAAATATTGATTGAAAAAGAATTAAAAATTAATTAACTATTAAAAATAAATGAAAAAGTCAGTTATAATAGCTCTTGGAGGTAATGCCTTATCTCCAAAAAAAGAGGCGGGAACAATTAATCAACAATTTGCCCATACCCGACAAAGTCTTGAGTCTATAATGCATTTTATAAGTCTAGGTTATAAAATTTGCTTAACTCACGGAAATGGACCTCAGGTTGGCGATGAATTATATAGAATGCATCTTACGCACAATACTATTCCTGCATTACCTTTGGGTGTTTGTGTAGCAGAAACACAAGGTTCCATTGGATATATGATACAACAATCACTACAAAATGCGTTAAAGCATAAATTAATTGATAGAGAAGTAGTCACTTTAATCACTCAAACAATTATTGATAAAAATGATCCTTCAATTAAAAACCCTGAAAAATTTATCGGTCGATGTTATAAAGAAGAAGAAGCTAAGATATTGGCAGAGCAATTTGGATGGATTATTAAGGAACAAAATACAGATGAATGGCGACAAGTGGTTCCAAGTCCCTTACCTAAGTATATAGAACATGGACGGTCAATTGAAACTTTAGTTAATAGTGGTACCATCGTTATTGCTTCTGGTGGAGGTGGGATACCGGCTTACTGGAATGAGAATGATAGCCTTGAAGGTATTGATGCAGTCATAGATAAAGATTTGTCTGCTGCTCTGTTAGGGCGTGTAATTAAAGCAAATGAACTATGGATTATTACCGATATTGATTGTGCATACTTAAATTATGGTAAAAAAGATGAGAGACCTCTTAATAAGATTAGTACTTCTGAGGCAAAATTATACTATGAACAAGGTCATTTTCAAGCAGGTAGTATGGGGCCAAAATTTAAAGCTGCATTATATTTTTTAAAACACCATGGTGATAAAGTGGTGATAACCTCTATTGATGGTGTAAAAAAAGCAATAAATGATGATTTTGGAACAATAATTAATAATTGATCAATCGGGGAAATAAAATGAGATATTTTTAGCTAAAATAAAGGATGAAAAAATAATTATTTTAATTAGATACTAGTTAAAAACTAAATTCAATTCCATTACTTACTTGGATATAAGTTTTCCCTAAGTCACCATGTGGATCATTGTCATATCTATAGTTTAACGTACAAGTAAAAGTTGATTTATCATTCAACTTAAATTTAAAATCACCATCATATAAAATTCTATGATCCTTTGGCTTCGAAGTTTCTAATTGATAATAGACTGTACTATTTAATGTCACATTCTCACTTATATAAATCTGCCATGTCAAGTAATTAGTGGATCTGAAAAGCGATTTATAATTTTCAATTTTCAAATTATACTTTTCATTCTCTTTCATTATGCCAATACCAAGAAATGCATTTAACTTATTATTAGCGATAACTTTATATCTTATCCCAGAACCGTATAGGTTTCGGTCTTTCATTAGAAGAAAATCATTAAATCCAAATTGAGTAAATAA
>CAJJBS010000036.1 GCA_905182385.1 Fidelibacterota bacterium TCS55 | reverse complement strand
TCCCCAAGATTTTAAATGCTTAGCAATATACTCAGCATTTTGCTTACCCCAAGGTGAGCCAACATGATGTGGCTTAGATGACATATGTTTCATCCAAATATCTAAATTTTGCGGATTAAGAACAGAATCAAATTGCGATTCCAATGCTTTTTGATTTTCTTTATCAAGAGAAATATCAAAAGTGGATACTAAATCAATTCGAGGCTCATTATTTATTGCAGAAGTTGAGTTAGTACAACCATTAATAATTATTAATAGAAACATTAAGAGATTAAATTTTGTTTTCATTATCGACCTCCTCAAATCGAATTGCTTATGGGGATGAAGAAAATAAACTAGAAGCAGATAAAATAAAATACAAACTCTAATTAATAATATAAATACTAAACAGGCCACTTATCATATAATCAATGATTTCATGGTTTTTGTAAATAATAAAATTAAAAAGGTAACAAATGAATAAGATTCAACAATTTATGCTTAAGCACCCTTATATAAGTATGGCTATAATACTGCCATTTGCATTTACACTAGTTATGGGTCTATTTTCAATTATTTTAAATATTTTACTTCCAGGAATAATTACTTTTTGGGTTGCCGGATGGATATACACAGCAATAGTCGGACGACCAATAAGTAATTATTACCGTCAACCTTTATGGTATACTAATTATAAATAATCTAATTCATTCAACTTTGGCTTTACTCGACTTGAATAACGTGCTTTTGATACAATTTTTTTAGGATCTTTTCTCAATACTCGTTGCTCTTCAATTGGTAAGCTCGAAAAATCTTGACATTCTTTTGAACAACAACCCTTATACTTCAGATTACACTTTTCACATTGAATAAATAAAATATGGCATGCATCATTCCCACAATCTAAGTGTTGATCAGCTGGCTCGCTACACTGATGACAAAAACTCAATATATCTTCTGTAACTCGCTCGCTTAAACGAGCATCAAACACAAAATTTTTTCCAATGAATTTCGAATCTAAACTTTCTTTCTTAATATCCCTAACATACTGAATGATTCCTCCTTCTAATTGATTAACATTTTGGAATCCACTCTTAATTAAATATGAGCTTGCTTTTTCACAACGAATGCCTCCTGTACAGTATAGCAAAATCTCATCTTCTTCATGCCCTTTTAATAGTTTTTTTACTTCAGGTAGTAAATCACGAGAAGTATCAACATCTGGAACAATAGCATTTTCAAAGTGACCAACTTCACTTTCATAATAATTTCTCATATCTACTACTAATGAATTCTCATCATTTAATTTTTCATTAAAAACTTTTGCGGATAAATGATCTCCTGTAACTTGCATATCATAGTCATCATTACTTATTCCGTAAGCAACAATCTCATCTTTAATTTTAATAGTTAGCTTATAAAAAGATTCTCCATCCTCAATTGCAATTTTAATTGGAATTTCTTTTAAGTTATTATGAGATTCCAAATTATTTTGAAAAAATTCCCAATTCTGTTCAGGACAACTAAATTGTGCATTAATACCTTCTTCAGAAATATAAATTCTCCCATAAATTTTTAAGGCTGACCATTCTTTGTAAAGAATATCTCTGAATTTCTCTAAATCTTTTATGGTTCTATAACGATAAAATGAACCTGTAATTCTTTTAAAAGACTCTTCTTGAAGTTCTTTTAACAAAAGTTCTCGACTTTTTTTATTATATAATATTTCTTTTTTCATATTCTATTTTTTTCAATTACTTTTGAATGAAAGTCACAATAAGTGGTGTTTGACTTGGCTCCCATTTATCATATTTTTTCATAATTGACTGGAAAATTGTGGATGCGTTCCATATCTCAAGCCAACGATTTAAATGAGGTAACTTTTTCGTAAAAAAAGATAAATCAACATGAGCAAACTGCCTTACTAAAGGTAAAACAGCTACATCAGCAACTTGAGCTTTTTCTCCAAATAAAAATAATTTTTTAGATAGTGTTTCTTCAAATTTTGATAATATTTGAATACACTTATCTTGAGATTCTTCATAAGAGGACTCTGGGTTGCGTTGATGATATTTATATTTATTTAACCATGGCTTAAATTCTTCATCATTTATTTTAATTATAGATAATTGATCCTCAAAATTAATATCTAACCAATCTGTTTTAGCTTGTTTAAGAGCCCACTTCATAATATCAAAGCTTTCATCAAGAACTGAACCATTTGGAAGTTGAAGTACTGGAACCGTTCCTTTTGAGGAAATAGCATATAATTCATTTGGACGATCTGATAAAAGTATTTCCCTTAATTCAATTGTAATATTTGCATAAGCTAACGCCATCCTGGCGCGCATAGCCCATGGTCACCTTCTAAAAGAATATAATTTAGGGTATTCTTGCATTCAATTTATAAGGTATAAATATCAAGACAACGATCTCTAAAAAAAATAGTTCTGCAGCTTTTCAATATTCTCTAAACCTTTAAAAATATTAGACTCAACATCTGCACTTACAGTTTGTTGTATGAGAGTAATTCTCATTTATTATAAGCTTTCAAACTGAATACCAGAATAACCTGGCATTTTCTCAATTAACTCTTTTCCAATTAATGTGGTTGGTGTGAAATATCCAACCTGATCCGTCTCTCCTAATAAGTATTCGGCAACTTCGACAGTACCTGCCGCTGTAAGGTCATAACCATCTGCTGTACTAAAACGACCTATAACTTTCGCTCCATTAGGACTAATAACTTCTCCCCAAAAATATGATTTAGAACTTGCGCGTTGTTCTGCTGTATTAGGTTTCCAAATTTTATCAATTCTTCGTTTAATAAAATCCATAACCCATCGAATTTTTAAAAATCTTAAATACTTTATTTGCTTACGTAAACTTTCTACTTTTTTATGAGATCTTGAGAAATAAAACTCAATATTTGGAATTTTTGTACTGTGGTATGCAGTAAAAATATCACCCCAAGGAATTGTCATCGTATTTAATTCTGAAAAACCAAAATCAATTAAACGTTCCTTGTAAGCTATTGGAACACTTATTATTTTACCATCTTTTCGGATTTTTCCACCTTTAGTAATGCCTTCAACAGCCGTCTTAGCGGTACCTTTACTAGGCTTAGAGCCTTTAGTGGCCCATGCCATACTTAAGTGTGTCGCATCAGGGCACTTGTCTTTCAAAAATACAGCTAAACAATCTGTTGGTATCACATCAGATCCTACACCTGGACAAAGTACAACCTTAGATCTGACAGCTTCATCATGTTTACTATAAGCATAATCGTAGACTGAAATTTCACCTGTTATATCTATATAATGTGTATTTGCTTTAATACAAGCTGGAATCATAAATTTTGCAGTTGCTGAAAAAGGACCTGCACAATTAGCTAAGACTGATATATTCAATAATTTTAATGCAATATCATCTATTAATGATAAATCGAAGATTTCATATTCTAGTCCTTTTTCTTCAGCCAACTTTTGAATGGATACTGAACGACCAGCAAGTATAGGTTTTAGATTTCTTTTGATTGCCTCATCAACAACGATTCGACCAGTATAACCATTAGCTCCATAAATCATCCATTTTTTATCTGACTTCATAATGAATTATACTGGCTTAATAATTACAAAAAAACAAAAAAAAGGTGCAATCTCTCTATAAAAGACTGCACCTTATATAAAAATAAAATATCAAGTTACGTTAAAAGATTTCGCCTGCACCCTCATCCATATCCATACCTTGACCTCTTTGACGACTATAACGGCTTTTATCTTCCATTTTACCAAATTTATATTCCAGAGTTAAGCGAACCGTACGACTACTCCAATTTCTACTTGCTTGTTGTTCCCAATTTTCTCCTTCAGTATAAAAACTAAAGCCTGAAAGATTAAAGGGATCGCTAACATTTAAAGTAAGATTAAACCGTTCTTCCATAAATTTCTTTTTTAATGACATTGAAGAAAAAGACATAGCATCCATTCTACCAATGGCAATATCTCTAGCTGGCATATAAAACATGAAAAATGAATATTCAGTTGTTGGGTTTATATTCCACATTGTTGTGAATCTTAAGCGTTGTCCTTGCGAAGTGTTATCATAATCTGCACCATATAAATCTGTATTCATTTCATCCCAAAAAACACTTCCAGAAAACATTAATCTAAGTTTTTTACCAAGCGAACCAACAACACTGTAATCAATACCTTGAGACTTCTGATCAGTAATATTAGCGTAAGTTGCAACAGACACACCATCTGCACGCATTTCTTTATGGCGTTGCATTTTATCAGTTGTATGTCTGTAATAGCCACCTAGACTCAATGAAAGGCCTCTAGAAAAACGACTAAAATTAATTTCATATGAATCTGTGTATTCTGGTTTTAAAAATGGATTCCCCACACGAAGGTTTTTACTATCTTGTCTTGAGCTAAAAGGGTTTAACATTCGAGAGCGTGGACGATTTACTCGTTTTGAGTAACTGGTTTGTATTTGTAATAGTTGTGGTGCTCCAAATGTTACTGAAAGACTTGGATAAAAACTTGAATAGGGGTTTTTAAAAGTCTCATTAGTTGTCTTTAACTCAGAGAGCATATCTACCGTTTCGTATCTACCTCCAGCATTAATTCCAAAGAAACCAATACTTCCGCCATATTGCAAATATGCTGCATGGACTGTTTCATTATAAATAAATTCGTTACTGAATTCACTATCTAAAACAAATGAATTCGTTGATTCATTAAATATTTCAGCTACCTGTGTATCCCCTCGATCGGTTGATTTACTAGAAAAGCCTACTTCAAGTTTACTATCATCACTAAATGGGTGAGCGTAATCTAATTTGAAATCATAGCCACTACTTGTTCCATCTTGTCCATTTGTAGCTTTATCTAAACCAACATAGTCAAGACCACCATTGTCAGTATTATAATATTCATCAAAACCTTCATTAATACCATCTGAAAAACGTACATAAGATGTCAACTTTTGTTTTGAGCTCTTAAATTTTTTATCGTAATTCAAATTAATATCATAACCATTTCTATCATTATTGCCGCTTGTAGTACGTATGAATTTTCGCTCTCCAGGGCCACTATCTAAAGTAAATGTTTTACCATCCTTCTCACGATTACCATTGCTAATTGTTGTGGATATTGCCAATGATTGAGAGGGGTCAATAAAATATTCAAAACCAGTTTTGACGAATAAGTTTGGTCCTCCTGAATTCGATTCACTGTCTTGATCTAGACTATTATTAAAATATTCAAACTCCATAGTACGAAGACTATTACCTGAAGAAATTCTTTTTCTTTCATTCATTCCGAGGTTTACGAAGGAGTTAAATGATGTTGTACGGTAATTTACTTGACCAGACAGATTTGTTCCTCCCTGTGAATCACCACCAGAATTTAAGTTACCATTTAATCCTGCAAATTTATTTTCTTTAAGAACAATATTGATAATGCCGGCCATACCTTCTGGATCATATTTGGCACCAGGGTTTGTCATGACCTCTATATCAGCAATATTTGCTGAAGGTATACTTTGAAGCAAAGACTTAATATCTCCACCGGCAATACTTGAAGGCTTACCATCAATCATTAGATTAACTTTAGAGCTTCCTCTTAGACTAACATTGTCATCTGGATCTACCTCAATCCCAGGTACTTGTCGAAGTGCATCAATTGCATTGCCACCTGTTGATAAAGAATTTTTTTCTACATTAAAAATACGTTTTTCTGCTGTTTGAACAAATAAAGGGCGCTCCCCTTCCACATCCACTCCTGCCATTTGTAACGTCGTTTGAGATAATGAAATTGTTTCAAGATTATACTCAGTTTGATTGTCTCCAAAAGGCATAAAAGTAAATGGACCTAATTCTTGTTTTTTATATCCAATGTATTCTATAAGGATCTTATGGCGACCTAATGGAATTTCTTTAATATTAAATTCACCATCTTCATTAGTTATGCCACCCGTCATAATGGTATTACTTCGAGCATTAATGATTGAAATTGAAGCATAAGCAATAGGGGCTCCCATGGCCGAATCGACAACTGTTCCATAAACTACTCCTATTTTAGGAACATTTTTAGGATCCATTTTCTGTCTAGACATACCACCACTTCCACCTCTTTGACCCATCGCTATGGTAGTAATACATAGAGTTATAATTATAAAAAATTTACTCAACGAAACCTCCTCTTGTGATTAGATAGCTAATCATTTAGACTTCTTTTAAAATAAAAAGTTAAAAACAAGCCCAAAACTTATATTAATTATTTAACTTAAACAACCATTTAGAGCGTTTTGAGCGTATTCTACTTTACTCTCTTAAATTTTGGTGGATACTGCTTATGCCATTTAGTTGCTTCTTGATAAACTTTGGCAATAGCAAGAGTATTACCATCGCTGTAAAGCCCACCAACAAAGCTTATACTAGTAGGGCTACCTTTATCATTAAATCCATTTGGAACAACTACGCATGGATGTCCAGTCAGGTTTGTCCTCAGTAAATTATCTCCATAAAATGAAGGAATAATGTAGACATCTATTCTTTCCATTAGTTCCGACATCTTTTTATTAAGAAGTGTACGAGCTCGATTAGCATTGATATATTCTACTGCTGGAATAAAACGTGCTTCTCTAAAAACATTGGGCCATGCATTTTTGCCCTGCCTCACCAACTGATCATCATTATTTGAACGTGTTAGTTCGTCAAATGCGGCTGCAGCTTCAGCCTGGAGTACAAAAGAAAGAGCTTGAGTTGGAAATTCAGGTAATTCAATTGGAATAAGGTTCAGACCCATTGATTTTAAAATATCAAGCGAGGCTTTATCATTTTTTGATACAGAAGAATCAGTAAAAGCAGATTCTACATATCCTATTCTTAAATTTTTTAAGCCTCTTTTTGATGGATAGATAAAAGGGACATCTCTAACTGTACGATCTAAATTATCAGTACCACGAATAGTTTCAAAAATTATAGCAGCACCCTCCACACTCCTAGTCATAGGACCAAGTTTATCCATACTCCAACTCAAGGCCATAGCTCCTGAGCGGCTGACGGTTCCAAAGGAAGGCCTTAGGCCGGTTACACCATTGCGAGTTGCTGGCGATACAATTGAGCCCCATGTTTCCGATCCAATAGAAAATCCAATTAAACCTGCTGATGTTGCTGAGCCTGGTCCTGCAGAAGAGCCACTTGATCCTTGTTGAGTATTCCATGGGTTTTTTGTTTTTCCTCCAAACCAAACATCACCCCAAGCTAAAGCTCCAAGTGTAAGTTTTGCAACAAGTACTGCTCCGGCATCTTCTAATTTTTTTACTACAGTAGCTTTATTTTTAATTATTTGATCTTTGAAAGGAGTGGCTCCCCAAGTAGTCTTATAACCAGGTACAGATAATAGGTCTTTCGCTCCCCAAGGTATTCCATGTAATAACCCTTTATATCGGCCACGTCCAATTTCTATATCTGCTTTTTTTGCCTGTTTAATTGCTAATTCTTCAGTTATGGTAACAACGCATTGTAACTCATTTTCATAACGCTTAAGTCTTTCAATATACATTCTAGTAAGATCTTCAGAGGTTACTTGCCTTGTTCTAATTAAATGTGCTAGTTGAGGAATTGTCATAAAAGCACAAGCTTCAATATCTTCTGGTAGAGATGTCTTTATATCATTAAACTTAAACTGATCTCGACCGCGAGGTAATTTTAAGCCAACTGGTAAAGGGTCATAAAGAAGAGGGAAAGGCGTATCATTTTGTAATTCAATTTCACGAAGGGCATTATATTGTTTTATTCTTTGAATTACATTTGGTAATAAAGAATCTCTTTCAGAAGAAGAAAAAGAAAGTCCAGAAATTTTTTCAGATGATAAGATATCTTGTCTAGAGATTTCTTTTTTAGCGCAACCAAAAAATAATAGAATAATTAAATAATAATAATTTTTCATAGTTTTTAATACCTTTTATAAATCTAAAATGTTCATAAAATTACGAAGTTACTCATGACGTTGCATCTCTTTTCAATTTCTCTTATTTTACACTACAAACAGGAGATATATTTTGGAAGAAGAGCTGATTCAACACTTAAAAAACCTTGTTTCTATTAATTCCGTAAACCCTGACCTTTCTAAATTAGGCCAAGGTGAAAAACAAATTGCAGAATTTGTACATAACCACTTTATGAAGCTTAAAATTGATAGCAAAGTTCATATTATTAAAGATGATCGGTATAACACCACTGCTTTCCTTCCTGGAAGTAATCCAGAAAAGATTTTACTTTTAAATGGACATTTAGACACGGTGGGAGTCCAGAATATGAAGGATCCTTTTTTAATGAGGAGTGATGGTGATCGTTTATATGGAAGAGGTACATACGATATGCTAGCAGGATGTGCAATTCAAATGGCCTTAGCTTCATTCTTCGCAAAGAGCCCCTCCCCAATCTCTTTGGCTTTTACATTTGTAGCCGATGAAGAAAATATGAGCCTAGGAATGGAGCACCTAATTAAGAACTATTTGCCTACACTTCCATCAAAGCCTTTTCTAGGAATTTTCATGGAGCCAACGGAAGAAACTATTGGAATTAGTCATAAAGGGTACTCTTGGTATGAACTAAATATCGAAGGTTTAGCAGCGCATGGTAGTAGACCCGAACAAGGCATCAATGCAATTTTCCCCATGCAATATGCTTTATCAGAATTATATAAGATTAATGAAGAGCTTTTAGATGAAAAGCCTCACGCTCATTTAGGTCATGCAACACTTCATCCAGGGATGATCTCAGGAGGAACAGCTCAAAGCGTTATTGCCTCAGAATCA
>CAJJBS010000035.1 GCA_905182385.1 Fidelibacterota bacterium TCS55 | reverse complement strand
GCTACAATATCTGCTACTAGTGCTCCACTTCGGTTTTTTAAATTTAATGCTTGTGCTGATGTTTCATCAATTGGCTGTATTTGAACTCCAATCCATGAACGCAAAACCTTACCATGATCAATTAAGTCTGACATTACTTTTTTAACCATATTTGCTGGGATTGCAAATCCAACACCTTTATTACTTCGATCAAAACCATTTGTATAAATAGCTGTATTTATTCCAATTAAATACCCCGCAGAATTAAGCAATGCACCACCACTATTTCCTGGATTAATCGCTGCATCAGTTTGAATAAAATCTTCATAAACATCACCTTGGATAATATTTCCTCTACCTTTAGCAGAGACAATTCCAGCCGTAACAGTATGACTTAAGTTTGCTGAAAATGGACTGCCAACAGCTATGACCCATTCTCCTACACGTAATTTATCAGAGTCACCAAATGACATATCAGATAATCCACGAGCTTCAATTTGAAGTACAGCTAAATCTGACTTTGGATCTGTTCCAATAATTGTTGCTTTATACTCCATTTTATCTAGCAGTCTAATAGTAATTTCATCTACATCTTCAACTACATGATTATTAGTAATTATATAACCTTTACGTGCATCAACAATAACACCTGAACCTAATGCGGTCGATTTAAATTCTCGCTGACGTGGCTGATTAAAAAAGAAACGAAACATATCGTTATCTTGTGGAATATTTTTATGTGTTTGACTTAAATCAATGTTTTTTTCTGTAAGAATTGTTACCACTGCTGGATTTGCTTTTTCAGCTATATCTGCAAACTGGTCACTAAATTGTTTTAAAATACTATTTTGAGCAAACAATCCACTAATAAAAAGAATTGTAAAATATAATTTTTTCATCATTTTTCCTATTTTCATAATGCTAACTTTAATGCAATAAAACTATTTTAGTTCCAAATCAAATAGATTTTTGAAAACTAAAAATCCATTCATTCATTTTATCTATTGATTTACCATCTACAGTAGCATCAATAGGTTTATCAATTCTAAGATACAAAGGCTGACCAAAAATATTAGTTGAGAGTCTTATTCCAAAACCATAATCTATTAAGGTACTATTATTAAAACCTTTATCTCCAACTACAAATTTTGAACCAGAGAGGTTACCTTGATCAATAAAGCCTGCAAATTCAAAGTTGATCCCTAAAAGATTTTTTGAGAAGAAACCTTCTAAAGTTATTGCAAAGACCTGCTCCACTCCTGCTAAACCTTGATTCCCAAAAGCTCTTAAATTTGCATCTCCAGGTAGATGATAACTACCAAAAAAATCTTTATTGCCATAGAAACTAGTCTTATTTCTTAAATAACTTTTCGTATATAGATCCCCTGAACCAGCACCTTCGACATTATACCTTTCTTGAAGTGGCACATCATTTTGATTTGACCAAATTTGACCATATATCTGTCTAAAACGAGTGCCAAAGAGACCCACCTTTTGCTCGAAGGAATTAGTAACAGTAATTCGATTAAAAGACCAATCAGAGGATTTAAATGGCGTAAAGCTAAAATTTATCTGATTATTTATTTTAGCAAAAACAGAGTGAATTGTTGTTGAGCTTACTAATAGTTTACCCTCATCAAATAAATGTGTGCGGCTCGTATCTTTAGCTTGATTTTCATAGTAACTAAATTCTATTCTTTTCAGACCATTGATAGAATAATTTTGATCAATTTCTTTTGTTAACTTCATTCCGCTACCTCTGACACCTTGAAGATCAAATATATAATAGTTGATTAGATTGATATCTTTGAAAGGTCTCTTTCTCCCGCCCCAAATTAAATAAAATGGTTTCTTTGTTTTCAGACCAATATTTAGATCAGCTTCAACATATTCCAACGTACTATATGAAATTTTAGTTCTGAAACAGGAAGATAACCGTCCTTATCTAAATAATGGAGTATTGGATGATACTGAACAACATACCTATTACGCGGATTATAACGCATTCCAGGTCTATAGAACATTATCTCTTTTTTCATAGTACCCGTAAAATTATTTCTGTAATCAATATCCATTGTTTGAGCATCTGGATCTAATGTTGCATTTTTTGGTTCTGATGGAACATTGTATGTAAAGATATCTGATGTTCTAAACTTATGATTTTTCCACCAAATTCTATGTAATGAACCATCTTTTAAAGTAGTTTCTATTAGTTGCGGCATATCTCTTTTTCCATACCGCACTATTTCTAATGTAATATCCCATGACCCATCAGATTTTTGAGTCTTTTCCCAACTTTTAATTCCATAATCAAGTAATCGAGTATCATGAAGCCAAGGTCTAAAAAACCAATCAAGATCTTCTTCACTTACATCCTCAATAGTTTTAATAAAACGCCTCTCATTTGTATGCTTTAGATTCCAACGTTTGTAATATTCCTGCATTCCATTAGTAAAAGTTTCTTCCCCTAATATATATTTTAATTCATCAAGCATTAATGATGGTTTAGTATATGCATTCGCACCTGCGGCCCTAGATCCTTTAAACATGTAGGTTGAGCGACTTATTGGCTCATCTTGACCACTTTTCATAAAATCAATCATACCCCATTGAGTATTTCCTAAACTACTTGCAAACTTCCAATATTTTTTTTGCCAGTCTTTTAGTCTACCTCCATTTTTATCGAAGCCCTGTTCTCCATAACGGTTCATCATATACCATCGAGTTTGGAAAGAGGTGAAACCTTCATCCATCCATGCTTCACGAACTTCATTATTTGCAAGTATACCATAAAACCAAATATGCCCTACCTCATGTAAGATTAGACTTTCTGACTCGCTTCCATCCATTACTAGCATTGGATATTCCATTCCTCCACCAGCCAACCTATCTGTATTAGTAACTTGTGGATAAGGATACATACCAAATTTTGTACTTAACCATTCAATCGCACGTTCAGTTCTAGAGACAGCTTTCTTAGTCCACTTTTTTCCGTTCTTTTGATTAAATAATGCATGAACATCAATATCATTCCAGCTACCACTTTCATAAACAAAATTTGGTGTTGTAACCCATGCAAAGTCATGAACTTTTTCTGCATGAAAAGTAACAATACGTCTTTCATCTTCGTTGTAATTAGAACGATTTTTTTTAAAATCTTCAAGCCATTTATTAAAATTTTGACTAGTATCAACGCGGACTTCTTCCCATCCGGGATCACCCACTGTAACTATTCCTGTTGAACCAATAATATATCCTTTGGGTACATCCATCGTGACATCATAAGTGCCAAACTCTCCATAAAATTCACCTTCTGCATGGAAAGGTTCATTGAACCATCCATTCTCATCATAAACCACCACACGCGGGTACCATTGAGCAAAGTTATATTGCTCCCCAACACGTCCTGCTCTTTCTAAAAACTCTCCAACATGCTGAGTCCAGTCTAAATCAATTATCATAGATGCACCCGGTGCTAACCCTTTAGAAAGTTTAGCTGATAAAATTGTGTCATCAATTAGAAAAGTATCTGAAAGCGTTGAGCCATCACTTTCAATGATTAGATTACTTATATCATATTCACTAAAGTATGGTTCCATCCCTTTTTTAAATCGAGCACCCCTAGATGCCCTACCTAATTGTGCTAAATATTCTCTATATTTGACTGTCCCTTCTTGAAATGCATTTGCATAAAGATTCAAATAAAAATTATAAAGCGTATCAGGTGAATTGTTTTTATATGTTATTGTTGAATGACCACTAATAGTATGCTCTGCAGTATCTAGTCGAACATTCATTTCATATGTTACAAATTGCTGCCAATACTCATTTGCCTTCAGTAGAGATAAATTAAGTATTAATATGAGGGTAAATGTTTTCATCAATGTTCCTCTATTATTTTATTTAAAACGAAAGGTATGGCTTTAAATCGTTATAGAATAGTTCTTCATTTCTTGGACCAATATAGCCTTTAACTATGTATCCATCTCTATCAATGATTAATGTGGTTGGTAAACCTGTAATGGGTTGCCCTATAGCACGACCATAATATGCAGTAACTCTTTGAGTTTCATTATCTTCAATATCAGTAAGAATAGTGTATTCAATATCCCAGTCTTTCATAAAGCTGTAAATATTTTCTGGTGAACCTGATGTAATAGTTATTCCAACAATTTCTAATCCATCTTTTTGATACTTATCGTGCAATTTATTGAAATCGGGTATTTCTCTTCGACATGGTCCACACCAAGTACCCCAAAAATTTAATAAAACAACTTTTCCTTTGTAGTCGCTTAAATTAAATAAATCACCTTGGACTGTTCTTAAACTAAAGTCAGGTGCTTTAATTGCATATTCAGGACGTTCTGGTTCCCCTTGAGAAATAGTTGTGTTCTTGATATCTTTTGGCTTTGATGCAATTTTCATTCTTTCTTTTTGTCCACAACCAACAGCTAATAAGACTGACATAATTATAAGTATTTTCACTTTACTCATTTTAATTAACCAGCTAATCCTTCATCTAAAAAGTCAAGGAAGTTATTTAGATCTCTTGTCATACCTGGAAAAGTTGAGATTATTTCATCATAAGGAGTAATTATTACATAAAATGGTAATGCAGCTGTACCAAATCTTTCAATTTCATATTCCTGATTCTCACGATGATTTGGTCCACCATCAGTATACAACTGAACTAAAATCATTTCATTAAAACGATCTTTAACTTCTCTTTTTGTAAATATGTTCGCTTCCATCCAACGACAATTGGTACAAGTATAACCGGTAAAATCAATAAATACTGGTTTACCTGTTTCTTTTGCTACCATCAAACCTTCATCAAGGTCTCTATACCATTTAAATTCTTCCACCATTGAATTTCCATTAGTGCTTACTGCACCGGTATCTCCTTGAACAACGGGGGGTAAATATGCATAAATAATGCCGTGAATACGTTGGCCAAATAAACCTGAAGTTAGATAAAGGCCAAAAGTTAAAAAGGCAGCACTAAACATTAACCTTGGAACACTTACTGAGACTAAAGGAGAATCATGAGGTAATTGAATCTTGCCCAACAGATAAAACCCAACAAGGAGCATTAATACAGCCCAAACAGCAAGAACTGCGTTATGTGAGAAAAATCCCCAACCCCAAACTAAATCTGTATTACTTAAAAATTTAAAAGCTGCCGCAAGTTCAAGAAAACCCATCACTACTTTTACAGCATTTAACCATCCTCCTGACTTTGGCATTTTGGCTAAATATTGTGGAAAAAGTGCTAGAAAAAAGAAGGGAAACGCAAATGCCGCACTAAACACTATCATACCAATCATTGGCCAGAACCATTGGCCTTGAGATGCTGCGACTAACAAAAGCCCTACGAATTGAACCGTACAAGTAAAACTAGTTAGTGTAAAAGTAAAAGCCATAAATAAAGTCCCGATTACTCCACCTCTCCCCTCTTGCTTAAGTGAAAATTGTCTTAATTTTGCTGGAACTTCAATTTCATACATGCCAAATAGAGATAACGCAAAATAAATAAATAATCCTGCAATAAATAGATTCACCCAAGGATTTGATGCTAACTGATTTGCTCCGGATGCACCCAAAGTAAGAGCAAGAATAAATCCTAAAATTGAAAAAGTTGCAATTATTCCTAGAGTATATATAATAGCATTTTTAAGTGGCTTACCTTGAGCTGACTCTCCTTGTTGAGTAAAAAAAGAAACAGTGATTGGAATCATTGGAAAAACACATGGTGTTAATAGAGCTAAAAAACCCATACTTATTGCTAATAACACAAATGAAAAGAATCCTTGATCAATAGCAGCTTCTAAATTGAGGTTACCTGATTTATCAAAAACATTTGATAACAAAACAATATCTAATCTATCTTCACGAGGATCTCCAGACTCTATTGTTATTGGAACAGTAAGGAACTCTTCTTTAGGTGGGTAACAAAGGGATTCATTACAAACTTGAAATAGAACAACAACTTCTAGATTATAATCTCCAGGAGAAATATCTTCATTTAATAAAATTGGTGCAGTGAACACAGCACCACCCTGATGGGTTTTTGTAACGGTCAAAAAGCCATCATCATATTTCTCAATAGGTTCAGCTTCTTCAACTAATCCAGAATCTTTAATTATATCACCTAAGATAGTAACCCTGGTTGCAATAGGACCTTCGCCTTGATCTCGAAGAGCATATATCTTCCATTCAGAATTCATTTCAGCAGTAATAACTACTTTAACTACCTCTCCTGATCTGGCATTTGAATCTATTTTGGCAGATAAAGAGACAGGGCTTTGAAATTGACCGGAGAGTGAACTCAGTAGAAAAATAACTGATATAAAAATTTGTTTCATCTTACTTTCTAAAAATACTACCTAATTCGATTTTTTTAACAAAAAAATCTACAGTTAATTTAATCAGTTAAAGCGTCACTACGCTTTAAGATATTTACTTTCATTTCAATCTTTTCATACGGATTATCTCCATCAGGACCCGAGTACATTGGATTCTCTTTTTTTGGACGATTCTCGTTTATGATTTTATCAATGACTTCCAAACCTTTAATAACTTGACCAAATACTGTGTATTGTTTATCAAGTTGAGGTGTTGCCGCATGACAAACAAAAAATTGACTAGATGCACTATTAGGGTCTCTTGTCCTAGCCATTGACAACGTTCCTCTAACGTGGAGCCTATCACTAAACTCTCCCGGTATCAACCAAGTCTCTGAGGCATCTTCACGACCAATACCAAAATATTTACCTGCTCGTCCACCCGTCCCATCATTCATTCTATTATCATCTTTTGAATTAGGGTCTCCACCTTGGATAACAAATCCTGGAATAAGACGATGAAAGGTCGTTCCATCAAAATATCCTTCTTTTGCTAAGATTGTAAAACTTTCAACATGCATTGGAGCAATATCTGGATAAAACTCTACTACCATATCACCAAATTTTGTTGAGATTACTGCCACGTCATCTTCTTTTGAACAGCTCATAAATAAAACTCCAATTAAAGTTAAACATACTAGTTTTTTCACTATTTTAAACTCCTGCTTCCTGGTTTTTGAATAAGTATTTTCTTGAGAGATTCAGGAATTTCATCTTCATTATAACTTTTCACTTCCAAAGGAACGATAGAAAATTGATTTTCATGTAAAATTACTTTTCCGTTACTACGATCAACAATTACCCCAACACCAACAACAATCCCGCCAAATGACTCAATTAAGCTCATAACTTCTTTAACTGAGCCCCCTGTTGTAATTACATCTTCTACTACTAAAAACTTTTCACCTTTTTCAACAGAAAATCCTCTACGAAGGGTCATTTCACCATTCTCTCTTTCAGCAAAAATAGTTTTTTTGTTCATTCTTCTACCAACTTCAGTACCTATAACAATTCCTCCAACAGCTGGTGAAATAACAGTATCTATGCTTGTATCTAAAAAATGATCCATAATATTTTTTGAAAAATTTAATAAGTGCTCTGGATATTGCATTACTTTTGCACATTGAAAATATAATGCGCTATGACGACCGGATGTAAGAACAAAGTGTCCATCAAGCAAGGCACCAGTATTTCTAAAAATTTCGAGATAGTTTTTCATGTTAATTTTATTATCTATTCTTATTTAATTATCTAAATATCTATTATTTCCCGCATTTGCATTAGGTAATCTTTAGCTGCATTTCGAATAGCTTTACTGCTTAAGTCACCTGAGAAACTAATCCCTCGAGAAATATTTATTAAAGCATCACCATTTTTATTTCCATCTAACATACTTTGTTTTAAATCACCACCTTGAGCGCCAATTCCAGGAATTAAAAAAGGAAGGTTTGGTGCCTGCTTTCTAATTCTGCTTATTTCTTTAGGGGATGTAGCTCCAACTACAATACCTACATTATTGTTATCATTCCATTCAACACACAATTGAGCAGTTTTATCAAAGAGCATTTCCTTGGATACAGCATCAATTCTATTGAAAGCTTGATCTGACGAGCCATCATTAATTAGTTGATTTTGTAAATCAACTGCGGAGGGGTTAGAGGTTCGACAAAGAATAAAAACTCCTTTTTGAGCATTTTCTATAAATGGAGTTATTGAATCTTTTCCCATATACGGACTTAATGTAACTGCATCAAAATTAAAGTGAGTAAATAAACTGTAAGCATATTGTTTTGCAGTATTACCAATATCACCTCTTTTAGCATCACCTATTATAATTAAATCATCTGAAAAATAATCCATTAGTTCCTCAAGCCATTTAAAACCTTTACTTCCCCACCTTTCAAAAAAAGCTAAATTAGGTTTAAATGCTGATGCGAGATCACTCGTAGAGTCAATAACCTTAAATGCATGTTTTTTAAGTTCCTCTAAAGTTGTGTTTGGAGAACCTATTCCTTCAGGGTTCATATCTAAACCAACGCATAAATGACTACGCTTAGATTTAATTAATTTTGAGAGTCTTAAATTAAATGAATTCATAGACTCCTAATTTAGCTAGACTATACCTGAAAAAGGAATGCATGATTAATACTTTTAATTAAAATATCGCATTAAATTAATACTAGATGGACCAACTTTCAATTTCAGATTCACTTAATTCTAATTCTAGAATCATCGCCTCAAGTGGTGTTTTCCAAATTGAACTATTAAAGAATGTTAAAGAACTAGATTATCCTCAGTTAATTGAGATATCTAAATCGTTGGCAAAAGATTATGGTGAAAAAGCAATCTTAACAAAGCCTACAATACAAAAATATTTTAATACTGCTGGTGCATTACCATTTATTGCACGATACCGAGATAATATCATAGGGTATATTATTGGTGTTCCTTTAGAAGCTCTCAGCCAAGAGCCTTGGGCCAGATCAGATGAAAATTTTGGAAAAGCGAATACTCTTTATACTTATGCATTTGTTATTCAATCTGAATATAAAGGTAATGGATATGCAAAAATGTTAAAGCGTGTTTTTTTAAGCTGGTCAGGAAAACAAGATAATATAAATTATATAACTGGTCATGTAGCTAATGGTATCTCAGCAAAGTTTACTGGTGATATTCATATTGTTAATCGAGTTGATAATTGGCAAGGTACGGGTGAAAAGTTTGAGTACTATCGAAGAGAATTAATTGGTAAAAGATCGCCCCTTAAAAATAACCCTCCACTAATCACACGTACTTAATCTTTTTTTGTTATAAAGCTCACAATAACTAGTGATAAAACTGATAAAGTTATTGCAGGTAATACTTCATCCATATTCGAATAAACTTTATCTGGAATAATGTTTTGAATGAACGATGATTCTTTCCAAATCAATGTTGTAAGCGTACCAGTTAAAATTGATGATATTGCACCTGCTTTAGTTGCACCTTTCCAAAACAAAGCAGCGACTAAACTTGGTGTGATTGCTGCACCATAGATGGTGTAAGCATAGAGTGCCCTTTCAAAAAATCCCTCAGATTTTGCAAAGCCAAGAGAAACAATATAAGCTATGATTCCAAGTACGAGGACTAATAATCTACTTAATAGAACTATCTTTTTTTCGTTTACATTAGGATTTATATAATTCAAATAGATATCACGCATTAATGTAGTCGCAGGTACAAGCAAAAAACTATCAGCTGTTGATATGATAATCCCTACAATTGTTGTCATCATAATTGCACCCAAAAACGTTGGTAAAAATTTATGTGAAGCATATATTAATACGTACT
>CAJJBS010000034.1 GCA_905182385.1 Fidelibacterota bacterium TCS55 | reverse complement strand
GCTGGTGTTGATGCTGTTATGGTCGCTCACGTGAATGCACCAGACTTTCAAGATCATGCTGAAAACCCAGCAACTTTATCTAAATTTTGGATTCAAGATATACTTAAAACCAAACTAGGGTTTGATGGTGTAGTAATAACTGATGCAATGCGTATGGGTGGAATAGTTAAGAATTATTCTGATAAATATGCTTTATTTGAGACTATTAATGCAGGGTCAGATATTATTATTCAAAATATGGATTTAAAGCGCTCAATTGATCATATAGAGAAGGCTGTTCTAAGTGGTATTATTAGTGAAAATCGAATAAACAGATCAGCATTAAAAGTATTAAAGATGAAAGAAAAATTAGGACTTCATAATAATCGTATGATATCTATGAAAGATACCTATACCCAGATTGGTAAACAAAAAAACTTTAAGTCAGCGGCTGAAATTGCTCAAAAATCAATTACTCTCGTAGTTGATAAAAATAAGTTGCTTCCATTGCAACCTGAGGTAGATGAGGTATTATACATTATTGATCTTTATGATAGAGAAAATAATCATGCTGAAAGCGATCTTACAAAACAATTAAAAAGAGCTGGTCGAAAAGTTATATCTTTTCAAATAGATAAATCTGATAGTTTATTAGTAGCAGATTATATTTTAGATCAAATTCCGAAAGATGCATTGGTCTTACTTAATGCATTTGCAAATCCAGTAGAACATAAAGATGAAATTTTTCTTCCAAAAGTTGAAGCAATTTTTATTAATAAATTAATAAAAAAAAGCAAGAAGATGGTTGTTACTAGTTTTGGGAGTCCATATTTAATTCAAGATTTTAAAGATGTGCCAGTATATATATGTGCCTACAAAGGAAGTCCCTTACTTCAAAAAGCAGTAGGTAATGCTTTAATTGGTAATTCAAATATTTCAGGGATTCTTCCAATAACTATACCTGGTATAGCTAAAGTTGGAGAGGGTCTTAAAGTCATTAGAAAAAAATGGCCAAAGAGAGATTCAAATTGGAAGTCAGGGAAAGAATTAAAACGTATACGTGCAGATGAAATTTCTGTAAATATTTCAAATATCCAAAAATATTTATCAATAGCTGTTAAAGATTCTGCTTTTCCAGGTGGAGTGTTACTTGCGAGTAAAGATGGCGAAATTTTCATTCATGAAGCTTTTGGATATCATACATATGCTAAAAAAGAAAGAGTGACTAGGGGTGATATTTATGATTTAGCATCAATAACAAAAGTTATAGCGACTACTTCTTCAGTAATGTTGCTAGTGGATCAAAATAAGATATCACTCGATGATAAAGTTGTTAAATACTTACCAGAGTTCAAAGGACTCCAGAAAAATCATTTTAAACAAAAATCAAATACCACAATTCGACATCTTATAACACATACTGCAGGTTTACCTGCTTTTAAAGAATACTTTAAAATGAATAAACCAGTAGAAGTCATATTGGATTCAGTGATGAATACAGAACCTAAATATGAACTAGAAAAAAATACAATTTATTCAGATGTTGGGATTATTACTCTTGGTAAAGTTGTTGAAACTATTTCAGGTACTAGACTTGATCTATTTACAGATTCACTTATTTTTAATCCATTAGGAATGAATTCTACATACTTTAACCCTCCTAAAAGTAGAATAAAAAGAATTGTTCCCACAGAGCTTAGTAAAGTTCATAATAAAACTATTCATGGATTTGTTCATGATGAGAATGCACATAGCTTAAACGGTGTTGCTGGACATGCAGGACTTTTTTCTACTGCGAGAGATCTTGCGACATTTTCACAAATGATGTTAAACAATGGTATATATGGTTGGAAGCGAATATTTAATAGTGAAACTGTAAATTTATTTACAAGCCGAGCTAATTTGTTAGAAGGAAGTTCCCGTGCGCTAGGCTGGGATACACCAAAAGGAAAAGCATCAGGTGGAGTATATCTTTCTGATAGTAGTTATGGGCATACAGGTTTTACAGGGACATCTTTATGGATAGACCCAGAGCATCAAGTATTTATTATTTTATTAACGAATGCTGTTCATCCTAGTAGATCATATAAAGACCCAAGTTATTATAATTATAGACAAAAAATTCATTCAGATGTTTATGAAGCTTTAGGTTTAACAAATGCTAATCCAAATTTATTATGGCGTAAAAAGTGGGATTAACATTTGAAAAGTAGTCTATTATTAAAATTTATTTTTTATTTTTTATTTTTTACAAATTCTTGTACTGAAATAAAATGGATAGATACGCTTCCTAAACCTTGGACTTTATCAGAAGATGCATTAACAAAAATCTTACCAAAATTCCATGAAGAGTATCCAGATTTTCATGATCGTTTATTAGCATTTTCTTTATGGCAAGTAGGTAAACCTTATGAATTATTTTGTCTTGGTGAAGAGGAAGGAAGAGATCTTGATCCAATTTTTAGATTAGATGTTTCTGATTGCACAGTTCATATTTTAACAAGCCTTGCTAGTATTCAAAGTCAAAGCTGGAGTGATGCTAAATCAAAATTAATTAAAATTCATTATAAACCAAATTCTATAGGTAAATCAACCCCAACATACAATAGTAGATGGCACTATACATCAGATCGAATAGAAAATAATCCTTCCACTAAAAATATTACAAATAGTTTAGTTTTGCCTGATAAATTAAAAAGTGTTAGTCTTACGTTAAACCAAAAATCAAATGGAAAAGAGTTTTTAGAATTAGATTGGAAAAAATCTATAATTATTAATTATATACCAAGTGATAATATAACTTCAGAAATTTTTGAGAAATTACCTGTTATTTCAGGAGTCGCATTTGTAAAAGAATCATATTTTGATACAGGATTAATAGTTGCACATGAAGGTATGATCATTAATAATAAAAATATTATTCATGCTTCATCAGAATATAAAAAAACAGTTAATATGGATTTTATGGAATATTATTTTCGTTCTGATGGTCCATTGTTTGATGGTGTTTTATTTTATTCTTTTCATCCTATTAATAAATAGTTATGCATTGGTTAGATTTAGCAATTATTCTTATTTTTCTTTTTGGATTTTCAATATATGGAATTTTACAAGGAAGATTAAATAAGACATCAGAAGACTATTTTTTAGGAGGAAGAAATATTCCTTGGCTTGTTGCAATGTTCTCAATCGTAGCAACAGAAACATCAGTTTTAACTTTTATTAGTGTACCGGGTCTAGCATATAGAGATAATTGGTTTTTTCTTCAATTAGCATTAGGATATATCATTGGACGAATTTTAGTTAGTCTTATTTTATTACCTCAATATTTTAATTCAGGTATCACTTCTATTTATGAAGTAATCGGTAATAATTTTGGGAAAAATGTTCAAAAGATTGCATCTGGAATATTTTTAATTACTCGAGTTTTAGCTGATGGAGTACGTTTTTTAGCAACTTCAGTTGTTGTCCAAGTAATTACAGGCTGGTCACTTCCATTTTCTGTCTTAATTATAGGTTCTATAACGTTAGTCTATACATTAAGTGGTGGGATAAAAACTATTGTTTGGGTTGATACTGTTCAATTTATACTTTATTTACTTGGTGGTGTAATTTCAATAATTATTGCTTTAAATTATCTTAATTTACCATTTCTGAATATTTTGTTTGATCTTAAAAGTAATGGAAAACTTGCTATTATAAATTTTCATGGTAATGCTTTGGATGACCCATATTATTTTATAAGTGCAATAATAGGTGGAGTATTACTATCGTTTTCTTCACATGGTGTTGATTATATGATGGTACAAAGATTGCTTGGCATAAAAAATCTAGTTTCAGCAAAAAAAGCAATGATTGGTAGTGGAATATTCGTTTTTATTCAATTTGTAATTTTTTTATTTGCAGGGTCACTTATCTACTTAGTGATGGATGGAATAACAATTCAAAAAGATAGAGAATTCACAACTTTTATTATTAATTATATACCAATAGGAATTAAAGGACTTCTTTTAGCAGGAGTACTTTCTGCAGCTATGTCTACACTTAGTTCATCAATTAATTCATTAGCCTCTTCAACAGTTACAGATTGGCTTAGTGGAGAATCTTCTTTAAAGCAATCAAGACTAATTAGCCTTATGTGGGGAATGCTCCTTATTATAATAGCGTTACTATTTGATGAAGGTGATTCTTCAGTCGTTATTATTGGATTGCAAATAGCTTCTTTTACTTATGGTGGACTATTAGGATTATTTCTATTAAGCAAGTTTAATATCAAATTGAAGTCTATAAGTTTAATTATAGGTTTAATATCAAGTCTCTTAATTGTATTTTATTTAAAGAATATAAATGTTGTATGGACTTGGTTTATTGGTATATCTGTCTTGGTAAATATTTCATTTACTTTACTAACAGAAATAGTAATAAATAAAAAAATAGTTTGGAGATCGAATTAGATTTTAACTGTCTTTTCTATAATTAAATTTGATTGAGTCTAATCTTTTATATTGCCATTCCATTCTTTCTTTAAAACTTGTAAAATATCAATCACTCTTTTTTGAACAAAATTTATTAGAAAGTAATTATTTGTTTTGGCTCTGCAATATTAAATCCAGCATTAATTATTTGTTGTCGAGCGTAAGAATCTTTAATTAAAGCTGGGTTTGTATGATTTAAATGAATAAAGTGAACTTTAGATGTTTTTTTTGATGATTTTAATTTATCTAATGATTCAATTATAAAAGGATGAGGTATTTCAGACATATCTCTTCCAGGAATTTCTCCATTTTGAAAGAAAGATCCATCTAAAAAAGCAAAATCATTTTCATCCACAATTTTTACAATATCTTTTTCCCATTTAGACCATTTATCTATATCAGGTATAAATATTATTGATTTATTTGGTCCTTCAATTCTGTAGCCAACAGTTTCAGAAAATTCATCACGGTGAGGCACAAGAAAAGGTGTAATTTTTATTCTATGATTTAAATTTATTGGTTTTCTATCAACTAACATCTTTAGTTCTATGTTTTTAAGCTTTACGAGTTGACTCCATGGCCCATTAGATTCTAAATAATTTTTCATTTTTGGCATGGTGTAAACTGGAACTGACTTTGTCCCTAATACTTCTCTGCCTAAATGAATTAGTCCTGTATAGTGGCCTATATGGGCATGTGTTAGTAAAATCCCCTTAAAAGTATTTAAACTGTTTTTAGTTAATATCTCAAATTGTTTAGGAAAGTCAGGTGTAGCATCAATCATCCACGTTTCATTTGTTTCTGGATCAATAATCCCTAATGAAGAAACTAATAATTTTTTTGAAGGATCATTCCAACGATTAGCGCAACAACCCATATTGCATCCAGCATGTGGAACTCCACCATCTTGAGATATCCCAAGTATAATTATATAAGGATCAAGCTTTAATGGTTTTGAGCATCCAATTGTTAATATAATTATAAGAAATATATAATTTACTTTAAGAGCCATTATATTGAACTCAATACCGATACAATTTTATCTTGTAAATTTTTATAAGGTAGTGAATCACCTTTGAAGCCATTCATAAGGATAGAAAAAGCAAGTACTTCTCCACTTTTAGTGAATATATAGCCTGAGAATGTTGTAACACCTGATAAGGAACCTGTTTTTGCGTACACTTTATTAGGGAGATTTCGTTTATTTAAAACCCCATTAGGCATACTATTAGGTAAAATATTAATAAAGTCATCTCGAATAGCTTCATTGTTATAGGCCCATTTTAATAAATCTATATATTGACTTGGGCTTCCATAGTTATATCTTGATACTCCAGAACCATCCTGAATTGAAAAATTTGCTGTGTCTATCCCTATAGAATCATTAATAAACGTTCTAACCTCTTCTAATCCATTTATCCAGTTTCCTTCTTTTTTATGTGTTTCAAAACCAATCGTTTTAATTAAAAGTTCAGCTGTTAGATTATCACTCTTAACCATTAAATTTTTTATTATTGGTAGTAATAGCTTTGATTTGTGGAAAGTAATTAGTTTAGCTTTTTCAGTCACTGTACCTTTTTTTAAAGAATTAATTTTTTTACCTTTTTTAATAAGCATTTGCTGAAATAATTGACCTGTAAATTGAGTTGGGTCATGTATGTTTCTATATAATGTATTTTTAGCTGAAGTATTTAAAACATTTCCAGTTGCTTTAAAAGAATTTGTATTATTTCTCCAATCTCTATTTATTTCGAATTTTATAAAATTCGAAGTATCATTAGTGGTTACTGAGTTATTTATTATATTAAAGTAATTTGATTGTGGAATTGTCTTTATTCTCGCGGGCTCACCTAATAATCCTGGAGTTATTATGAAGTTAACACAATTATCATTAACAGATAATGCACTGATTTGAGCAGAGTACCACCATGCGCCTTCATCCCACATCCATCCTTGACCATATGTAGTAGAATCCATACGTGTATCATCGAGAATTAATTGTTCGATTTCTAAATCCATTTCTGAAATAATTGTAGCTAAAGAATCTAATGAACTCAAACTTAGGTCAGGGTCTCCACCACCTTGTAAGTAGAGTTTATTATTTTCATAATAAACCTTAGTATTAAAAGTATAATTTGAACTTAATAGAGATAGTGCCGATAGTCCTGTGTATAATTTATTATTACTTGCAGGGTTAAATAATGAATTACTATTTAATTCAAATAAAACCTCTTCTTTATTTAGTGAAATAGCTTTTATACCAATGTTTGTGTTTAGTTTAGATTCATTTATTAATAATAATATTTTTTTCTTTAAGTTGATTTTACCAGTACTATCATAAAAGATTGGTGATTGAGAACAACTAATAAAAAATATAATTATAAATAAAAATTTAAATTTATTCATAAAGATGATATTTTTTTGAGAGAGCGCTGAAGTGATCTAATTCGAGATCCAAATTTTTTAATTTTCCAAAATTATCTTTACCCCAAAGTTTTTTCATTCTTTTTGAATTAATCTTAAAATCATTGGGGTAGAGCTTTTTTAATGTCATTAAAACTTTAAAACCGGTGTGGACACTGTTGTAATTATTTCTGTTGTTGATAATAATCTCAACTCCATTACATACTTTATTTTTATATTTTGGATTAATAGCAACCCCTGATATATCTGAAGGTATATATGATATGGGTATAAAAGAGACGCCAGGAAGATTTAAAGCATTTAAACTATCATTCAATACATTTTTATTTACCCACGGAGCACCAAAACGTTTAAAAGGCTTATTAGTCCCTCTACCTTCATTCATATTTGTAGCTTCTAATAAACACATGCCAGGATATATAGTGGCAATATCTAGACTTGGAATATTTGGAGAAGGTTTTACCCAATTAATATTTGTCTCATCTAGCCATAATGACCTATCCCAATTTTTTAAAGGAATAACTTCAAGCTCGGGGGCTTTATTTATCCAGTTTTCACCAATGATCATTTTCGCTAATTCACCAATTGTTAATCCATATCTTATTGGTATAGGATAATAACCAACAAAGGATTGATTTTTGATTTCTAAAATTGGTCCTTCAATCTTTATACCATTAATAGGATTAGGACGATCAAGCACAATAACTTTTATGTTTGCTTCAGCGGCTGCTTCCATGACTAATCCTAAAGTTGAGATATAAGTGTAAAACCGAGCACCTATATCTTGAATGTCATAAATAATTAAGTCTAGTTCTGAAAGTTGCTCAAAAGTAGGTTTACGGTTGCCTCCATAAAGACTTATTATCTCGGGAAAAGCTTCTACTTGATTATAACTTACTTCTTCACCATCTGCAGCTTCTCCAAAAAGACCATGCTCTGGTGAAAAAATAATTTTAAGATCAACATTTTTTCTTTTCATTAATTGCTTATAATTTGGGATTCCTTTATGATCTAAACCTGAATTATTTGTAACTAAGCCTATTGATTTCCCATTAATCAATTCCATTTTTTCAGATAGTAATATATCTAGGCCACTTCGAATTTTTTTGATAGAATTTATATGTGAATTTAATATATCAGTTTGAACTGGTATATTTTGGCTACACCCTAAAACAAGTATAAGTAATACTAGTTTAATAGGTCTCATTATTTTAGTAGGGTAAACTTTTTTGAAACAACTTCCCTGCCTTGAGAAAGTCTTGCAATATATACTCCTGAAGGAGCTTCTTGTCCATTCCTCACTAAACCGTTCCAAGTAAACTTTTGTGTTCTTGTTGCGAGGGGCTGAACTGACATCTTTAATACATTTCTTCCTTTTAAATCCGTTATTGATAAATAAGCAATAGGTGAATATTGTTTTACACTGAACTCAATTGAAATAGATCGATTTGAAGGATTTGGATAAAGTGAAATAATTTTTATTTTATCTGGTATTGAAAAAGAATCATTTTCGGTTGATGCGATTGGACCTTCAAGGTATTCCATAATCTGATTCATAATTTGGAATCGTTTTGTTTCAGGGAAAATAGTCTCAAAGCCAATCGTTAAATAAATAAGGGCACCTGAGTTAGGGCTATCTAAAAATCGGCCTCTGTAAGCAATACCTGCACCACCCTTTGTATTGTAATCAACTCCATTGAAATGCAAAATAGATTCAGCATTTAGGGCCGGTTTGATTCCATCAGGCCAATCGACATCATATGATCCCTTCGTTCCATTATCAAATGAAAAGAAAAAATTATCAAAGATTGTTCCAGGTACTCCAGTAATGTCATAGACGCCTTGTTTGCCTGCAGGTGCATCAGATAAGTAACTTGCTTTTAATACCTTATAGTAAAAGTCTTTATCATATTGATTTCCTTTTTCTACAAGATCATAACCTATTTCAGAACCTGAAATAAATAGACGTCCACCATTTTTTAAAAATGATGTAACCTTTATTTGTTCATTGACATCAAAAGAAGAAGAAGAAGATCCTTCTTCACCTAATATCCAGTCGATAATTAAATAATCATTTAATTTAACATGTCCGTTAATAACTGCTTCATTTGAAGTTGCATCAAAGGTATAACCCATGTTTCCTATTGCTTGGCCGTGCTGCTTAATATAATCAAATGAATTTTTTGTTCCATTTTTTCTATCAAAGCCATTTACAACTAATATTTTGGGGGTACTCAAACTAGGGATCGTACCCAAAACCTCAGTATAGTTACTTGAGCCAAGTTCATTATTAGCTTTTAACTTAAAAAAATAGGTACTGTCTAAAGATAAGTTTTGAAGCAAAATAGGCGAATCATAAAATAAACCATAATCTTCAGTTTTATCTGAATTATCAAATATTTGAGTAAGAGTGTATGACAATGCAGATTTACTTTTTTGGAAATCAATAGAAATAATGCCATTACCTAAATTTGTTATATTAAAACTAATAGGAGGACTGGGCTTGGACAAACCACCTACTTTTTCTTTTAGTGCTTTCCATAACTTATCTGTTCCATCATCATATCCTAAAGCCCAAATACCAATGCCTGCGAGGTTCTTTTCAATTGAGAGATCATACTTGTTTGAAAGTGAAAGACTGTCATCGTACCATGCTTGAAACCATCCATTGTCTTGATATTTATACCATGGTGTTGCTGAGCTACTATCCCAAAGATTGCCATGATATTTTGCATTATTTTCAGCTGAAGTATAATTTACAGATGAGCCGTTAGCTGTTGTGCTTGCTCCTTTATTGCCAGAATTTGCTGGCCATTGATAGCCATAATAAGGATTCCCTAAAATAATCTTTTCAGAATTGTTACCAGTTGCAAGTAAATAGGTATTTATAGTACTAGTTATATTATGAGACCCACCTTTTAAAGGGGCCACTGGTCCAGTATTTGAACTGCCTGGCCAATGATAATCATAGCCCATTACAAATAATCCATCAGATACATTAGCTAATGCATTGAAATCCCAAGCATTATTCCAATCAACGGCAGGAGTGGCTAAAGTAACCTGTGCATTAGGAATCTTAGCTCTTAGTGACTCTCTTAAATTTTTTGTAAAAATAATTAAATTAAATTTTTGGGAAGAAGGAAAAGCTTCAAAGTCAATATTGACACCATCGGCTCCAGCATCGAATACTTGATCTGTTAAATTTTGAATTAACCTAGTTCTATTTTGACTACTACTTAATAATACTTCTAAATCTAATTTATTAAATAATGTGACAGTTAAGACTACTTCAACTCCATTATTATGTGCTTTATTAATTAAATCCGTAGCAGGCCAGCCGTGAAGATTAGTTAATTCGCCTTTTGAATTTGATTCTGCAGAAAAATATGCAATAGTTGTCAGTAAGTCAAAATTATAATTTTGCCATTTTGTTCCAGACCAGTAAGGATGGTATCCAAATACGTTCTTAGAAGGCCCTTTTTTTCTTGGATTTAGTGGCTTAGCTTTTTCTAAAATAGGTCTAAACGTTGGTTCAAGATAAAAAGCTTTATTATACTCTAATTCAGTTTGATGTATACTTTGTCTTTCAACTTGAGCATTTACTAATGAACAAGATATACTTAATAGTAGAATTTTAAACATCACACCCAGAAAAAATATCTTTTATTGTTTCCCGACGCCTAATCAATCGATGAGATTTTCCATTTAATAATACTTCAGAAGCACGAGGTCGAGTATTAAAATTATGTGACATAGAATAGCCATATGCACCTGCATCTAAAATAGCAATTAAATCGCCTTCCGTGACCGTTGGAAAATCACGATTTGATGCAATTCTATCAGTGTTCTCACAAATAGGTCCAGTGAAATCAAAAGTGCCAACATTCTCGCCATGAATGCCTACTTTAAACATTTGATGGAATGCACCATATAAGGCTGGGCGCATTAAAGTTTCCATACCCGCATCAAGCCCAACAAAATTTTTATAACTATTTTTAATACCTGTTACAGTAGATAAAATAAAACCTGTATCTCCTACTATAGATTTTCCGGGCTCGATCCAAAGGGCAGGAGCTTTATCTTTATTAGGATATGCTTCATAAAAAATATCGGATAATTTTTTAAAAAGATTGTCATAGTTTAAAGACAGTTGGTCCTCATTATAAGGAATTCCAAGGCCACCACCCATACTTATAAACTCAAAGTTAATATTAAGTTTAGTTTCAATTTTTTTGAATGATGAAGAATTGCTGTCATGACATCAATGAAATGGTCTTCTTCAAGATTTCCAGAGCCTGCCATACATTGGAGCCCAAAACGAGTAATATTAGAATCTTTAGCTTTGCTATATGCAGACATAATTTTATCAGCTGGGATTCCAAATTTTGCATTATTACCAGCAGTTGTTATTCCAGAGAACTCCCCTTTACCAAAGCCTGGATTTAATCGAAAAGAAATTCGTTCAGGTAATTTAATTTTAGAAAGTCGATCAAAAGATGTTTGGTCATCTAAATTGATATAGCATTCTTTATCAAGAGCTATGGACAAATCTTCAATAGATTCATAGTTACCTGTATAAATACAATCTTTGGTATTTATACCAGATTTTTCAGCGACGTATACTTCTCCAGGACTAGAGCAGTCTGCACCTAAATGTGGAAGTGTAAGAAGCATAGTTTTTAATAAATGAGGATTGCTATTTGATTTTACTGCGTAACAAATATGATATTTATTAAAGTACTTTGATATAGCATTGTCAAGTCTTGTAAGATTATCAACCAGTCTTGGTTGATCATAAACGTAACAGGGTGTTCCATATTCTTCAGCTAATTCATTCATTAACTTGTTATTACGTATAAGATTTCTTAAAGGATGTTTCATAAAATTAATTATTAAAGATTTAATCTAAAAGTTATCGAATATTGAATATAACTCATAAGTGAAAGTAGATAAGAATATGATTAGTTTTATACATGAATAAATACAGTAAAAAGTTATTAAGGTTACTTATTACGTTAAATATTCTAAATATAATTAATAGTCAAACGGTTTCATCTGAATATATGAGAGAAGGGTTTGAAAACATTATTAAGTATAAAGACTCAAGAAATATTATAGTCGCTGGTTTAATAATATCACGGTTGGGATCTAACTACGATACTCATTTACAAAATATAAATGGATCAAAAAATATTTTGTCAAAGGAACTATCAATATTTGGAGATTATTGGGGAATAACAAATCAATTTATTTTTTGGAGCTCTATTTCAGGAGTTCAGAGAAAAGAAAAAAGAAGATATATTATAAACTCATTTTTAGTAAATGGACTAGTGACTTATGGTATAAAATTTGCTACAAAGAGGATTCGGCCTGATGGATCAAATAAGCGTTCTTTTCCTTCAGGACATACTTCAAATAGTTTTTTAGGTGCAACAATCATTCAGAATATTTATGGTACAGATATTGGTTTGCCTGCTTATCTGTTTGCATCAATTACAGGCTTGAGTAGGATTAATGATAATAAGCATTATTTAAGCGATGTGGTTTTTGGTGCAGCATTAGGTGTGGGCATTGCTACAGCCTTCAATCATTTATATGAAAAAGAAATAATGAATATTGATGGATCGTCACCAAAAAAATCTTTTAAACTTAATTATTCATGGACATTTTAAACTATGAGAAAAATATCCGGCAATAAAATAATTTTTCTATTTTTTCTATTTTTTGCTCTATTTTCGATATATATAATCTATAATATGTTTAAATTAAATTGGTTTTAATAATAGTAAATAGTAGTACATCTAATATTTATATATAATATATTTTACAAGAGGGTAGAAAATAAAATTAAATATTATTAATAGTTTAAAATACACTTATATACACTTAATATGTATTTAAAATATCTGTACTTTGTGAAACAATAAAAATTAATATTTAGAATGCCATAATCTTGACATAGATTTAACATAATGTTTAATGCTAATATTTACCAAGATAGAAGAAAAAAATTATGTGAAGGATTGGAAAGTGGGATAATTTTCTTTCCTGGAAACAATCTTGTCCCTATGAATTATCCTTCAAATACATTAAGGTTTCGACAAGATAGCAACTTTTTATATTATTGTGGTTTAGATTATCCAGAGTTAAATCTTATCATAGAGGTTATGTCTGGAGAAACAATACTCTTTGGAGATAATCTTTCTGTTCAAGATATTGTTTGGGAAGGATCAAGAACTTCTGTTCAATTAATGGCAGAGTTTTCAGGTATCTCAAAGATTAAATCAAATTCAAAGCTTAAAAACTATTTATCTACAGTCTCTGGTAAAATTCATATACTACCTACTTACAGAGCTGATCAAGAAATATTTTTAAATAATACCTTAAATGGAAAATATAATGGTTCTTCTAAAAGTTTAATTCAAAATGTAATCCAGCAACGATCGATTAAATCAAAAGAAGAAATTTTTGAAATTGAATCAGCTCTGTCAATAACTGCTAAAATGCATAAATTAGCTATGAAACTAACTAAAGATGGTATTTCTGAACAGTATGTTGTTGGACAAATTGAAGGTTATGCCTTATCGCATGGTTCTCGCTTAGCCTACCCAGTCATTTTTACCATTAATGGTGAAATACTTCATAGTAATAATTATGATAACGTAATGACTTCTGGAAAATTAGCTCTTAATGATTCTGGTGCAGAATCCTCTTTGCATTATGCCAGCGATATTACTCGAACTTTTCCTGTAAACGGTAAATTCTCCTCTTTACAAAAAGATATATACAATATTGTATTTAACATGCAACAGGCTGCTTTTTCATTTTGTTCTCCTGGTAAATCTTATAAGGATGCTCATATCGAATCCGCTAAGATTGCAGTTGAAGGTTTAACTACTTTAGGCATAATGAAAGGTAATAGCATTGATGCGGTTCAAGCAGGTGCACATGCCTTATTTTTTCCACATGGGCTCGGTCATATGCTCGGTTTAGATGTCCATGATATGGAAGGTCTTGGCGAAGACTTAGTTGGTTATGATGACGATAGTGATAGAAGTGATCAATTTGGCTTAGCATATCTTAGATTAGCAAAAAACCTTGAAGTAGGATTTGTTTTAACTGTAGAACCTGGTATTTATTTTATACCAAGCTTAATTGAGCAATGGGAGTCAGAAAATAAACATCAAGATTTTATTAATTATGATGCATTAAAAGCTTTTAAAGGTTTTGGTGGGATTAGAATTGAGGATAACATTGTAATTACTGAAGAGGGTTATCGTTTATTAGGACCTCCTATTCCTCGTACTGTAGATGAAATTGAAGCTATAATGGCTTAATAAATGCGTAAAGTTATTTGGTTATATCTATCATCTTTTGGTATAATGTTCGCAATTTTATCTTGGATGCAAGAATCTAGTATTTTAAGTGAGGATCTTGGCTCTTTTAAAGGTTTCCTAGCATTGTTTACAGGAGCGCTTTTATATCTCTTCATTCCAAAGTATTTAGATTAATTTTCTTTTTGTTAGTTTTAGAGTTAATAAATGATTCTTTATAAACAATTATAATAGATTTAATCATTAAAATATGTTAACCGTATTTAATACTCCACCACCTTATTTTACAAATAACGAGGTAAAAGATATTTTATTTTCTCGTTATAAAATTAAAGCAAATTCAAAGTTATTGTTTAGTGATAGAGATCAAAATTTTCTTATTAAGGATTCTTTTGGAAAAAAATATATTTTAAAAATTTCTAATCCATCTGAATGTATAGATTATTTAAAATTGCAAAGCGAAACAACATTGTTTATTAAATCAAACAATCCAGATTTAAGAGTACCAAATTTGATAGAGGATATTAAATCTATTAAAAAAGATGGTATTATTTATTTTATTAGATTGCTAAAATTTATTGAAGGTAAGTTTTTAAAAGATATTGTTCTAAATGATGATTCTTATTTTAAACTGGGCGAATTTATTGGAATACTAGATATCTCTCTAGATCAGTTTGATCATAAATTTAAAAACTCTGATTTTGATTGGGATGTTCAAGTAATTGATTTAATTAAATCAAGGCTTACTTTCATTGAAAATGAAAATGATAAAAAAACTATTAGATATTTCTTAGATGCTTATAAATCAAATGTTGAAATTAATAGTTTGAAATTAAGAAAAATGTATATTCATAATGATGGAAATGATCAGAATATTCTTGTAGATAGAAATGGTCGATTTAATGGGATAATTGATTTTGGAGATATGGTTTATTCTTATAGGGCAGCTGAGCCAGCTATATGTATGTCATACGTAGCATTAGGCAAAAGTGAATCATATAAAGCCATGGCTAATATTCTCAAGGGCTATCATTCTAAATTTCCTTTAAAAAATATTGAGTTAGAAGCAATTACATACATATCTTTTATCAGACTTTGTATTTCAGTTACTATGGCCGCTTGGCGTACTAAATTATTCCCTTCAAACAAATATTTATTAATTTCTCAAGAAAAAGCATGGAATTATCTAAGAAAAATAAGACATGAGGATTTAGAATTATTTTCAAAGAAAATGGTTGATTATGCTCAATCGTAATGAAATATTTAAACTTCGTAAAGCCCATTTGGCTCCATCATTAAGTATGTCTTATAATACGCCACTCCATATAGTGAAAGGTTTTGGTCAATATTTATATGACTCAGAAGGCAATCGTTATCTTGATGCAGTAAATAATATTCAACATGTGGGCCATTCTCACCCAAAGATTGCTAAGGTAGCTGAAAAACAATTTAGAAAGCTCAATACAAACACTAGATATATTGATGAAAAAATTGTTAAATATGCAAAAGCATTAACAGATAAATTACCTGAAAATTTAGATGTATGTTTTTTTACAAACTCTGGAAGTGAAGCAAATGATTTAGCTCTTCGTATTGCTAGAACTATCACAAATTCAAATCAAACTATAGTTCTGGGTGCTGGTTATCACGGTAATTTATCTTCACTGGTAGATATAAGTCCATATAAGCATGAAGGGCCAGGCGGAGCTGGAGCTCCAGATTTTGTTCATACCATACCTAGACCTGATAAATTTAGAGGTAAGTACAGAGGTGATAATACAGTTGATGCTTATGTTAGCGAAGTCATTAAAATAATTGATAATATTAAACAAAACAAAAAAAATGTATCTGCATTTATGGTTGAATCCTTAATGGGTTGCGGTGGTCAAATAGTTCTTCCAGAAAGTTTTCTTAAAAAAACATTTAAGTTAATAAATGATGTTGGAGGTATAAATATAGCTGATGAAGTTCAAATAGGTTTTGGGAGAATGGGGTCAAGCTTTTGGGGATTTGAGACATGCGACGTTATCCCAGATATAGTTACTTTGGGAAAATCAATGGGAAATGGTCATCCTATTGCGGCTGTAGTAACAACAAAAGAAATTGCAGATAAATTTAATAATGGCATGGAATATTTCAATTCATTTGGTGGTAACCCCGTATCGTGTTCAATAGGAAACGAAGTATTAAATATTATTGAAGATGAAGATTTACAAAAAAATGCATTAGAAGTAGGAAGCTATTTAATTACTCAATTACGAACCCTCGACCACCCTTTAATTGGAGATATAAGAGGTATAGGGTTATTTGTAGGCATTGAATTAATTAAAAATAAAGAACTATTATCTCCAGCTACAAGCGAAGCAAAATTGATTGAAAACCATATGAAAGATCATGGAATTTTAATTAGCACAGATGGGCCTGATCATAATGTATTAAAAATTAAGCCCCCGATGATATTTAATCATGAAAATGCTGATGAACTAGTTTATAACTTATCATCGATTTTAAATAAAAATTTCTAATGATAAATCATCGTTTAACTAAATTATTATACGTTTGCTTAATCTTCTTGATTAGTGGGTGTGAGAAAAAAACTCAATTGGAATGGGAAGACCCTAGTATTTTTGATATTAATAAAGAACCCCCTAGAGCGCATTTTTTTTCTTATGAAACTCTGAAACTTGCCAAAGAAAAAATTCCAGCTCAGTCTACAAACTTCTTATCTTTAAATGGTAAGTGGAAATTTAATTTTGCAAAACAGGTTGATGAAAGACCAAAGAGTTTCTTTAAGTCTAATTTTAATGATTCAAACTGGTCAGAAATAATGGTTCCAGGTAATTGGGAACTCATGGGGTGGTCATCCCCAATTTATTTAGATGAAGAATATCCTTTTCCAGCAAACCCACCATATGTTCCTCATGATTATAATGCGGTTGGTTCCTATAGACGCTCATTTACAGTACCTGATAGTTGGAATGATAAAGAAATATTTTTAAAACTTGGCAGTGTTCGTTCAGCTTTTTACTTATGGATTAATGGTGAATTTGTAGGATACAGTCAGGGTTCAAAAACACCTGCGGAATTTAATATTACAGCTTTTACTCAAGTAGGAACAAACAATGTTTCTATTGAAGTTTATAGATTTTCTGATGGCTCATATCTAGAGGGGCAAGATACTTGGAGAGTAAGTGGTTTAGAAAGAGATGTTGCAGTTTATGCTAAATCAAAGACTCGAATTACAGACTATTCTATAAATGCAGATTTAGATTCGACTTATAAAACTGGCTTGTTTTCAATTAAAGTTGATATTATAAATACTTTAACTTTAATTGATTCAATTACAATTAAAGCAAGGTTAGTAGATCCACTAAAGCGTAATAAAGTTCTTTTTGATTCAACTAAAACCATTACAATAGATACAACCAGTTCTGTTAAAATTGAATCTATAATCAAAAGAGTAAAAAAATGGTCTGCTGAAGAACCAAATCTCTATCAATTAGAGATTTCATTGTTGAATAACGTTGGTGAATTAATTGAAGTTATAACTCAACAAGTTGGATTTAGGAAAATTGAAATAAAAGAAGGTCAATTATTGATCAATGGTAAAGATATAATGTTTCGTGGTGTAAATAGACACGAATGGGATCCTTATAAAGGTCGTGTGATTAGCGAAGAATCAATGAAGTTGGATATACAACTAATGAAACAGCATAATATCAATGCTGTAAGGAATTCTCATTATCCTAATCAAGAACGTTGGTATGAACTTTGTAATAAATATGGTTTATATGTTATCGATGAGGCCAATATTGAAGCTCATGGTATGCGATTTCATGAAAATAGTTTTGAACAAATTACAAATGATACATTATGGACTGCTCAATGGTTAGATCGTGGAAATCGAATGTATGAACGTGATAAAAATCAACCATCTATAATCATGTGGTCTATGGGTAACGAGGCAGGTGATGGTGAAAATTTTAAAAAATTATACCAAATGATTAAAGATAAAGACTCGAGTCGGCCAGTAGTTTATGAACCGGCAAAACTTGAATCACACACTGATATAGTATTTCCAATGTATGATACAATAGAAGAGATTACTGCATATGCAGAATCAAACTCTGATAGACCTTTGATTTTATGTGAGTATGCACACGCCATGGGAAATAGTGTAGGTAATCTAATTGATTATTGGGAAACATTTGAAAAATATAAGTCCTTGCAAGGAGGCTTTATTTGGGATTGGGTAGATCAAGTAATAGCTAAAAAAGATTCTAATGGTGTAAAATATTGGGCATATGGTGGTGATTTTGGAAATGAGTTTACTGAGAATGATTCAAACTTTTGTGCGAATGGATTAATCGCAGCTGATAGAAGTCTAAATCCTCATATCCATGAAGTTAAAAAAGTATTTCAGCCTATAAGATTTAAATCAGATAACTTAAAAAGAGGGCGTGTTAAAGTTACTAATGACTTTGATTTTATTGATTTAAGTGATTACACTTTTTCTTGGTATATAAAAGGTGATAATAAAATTGTTGCATCTGGAAAATTAGGAACATTGGATCTTGAAGCAGGTGATACAAGAACACTTACTTTTAATTTGTCAAGTATCAGACCAAAAGAAGGTATTCGCTATTTTTTAACAGTTCAAGCTAAAACTAAATTTGAGAAACCACTAATTCCTGAAAATTATTTAGTAGCCTGGGATCAATTTGAATTGCCAATATATAGGGAATCTAAACCGCAAGATCCTTCTAAGTTTACCTCAATTAATCTTTCCAAGAATGAGTTTGACACTGAAGTTTCCGGAGAAGGATTTAAAGTTATTTTTGATCATGCAACTGGGCAATTAAGTCAATACGTAAGAAGTGGAATTCCTCTTTTAACTAACTCTATAAAACCAAATTTTTGGCGTGCACCAAATGATAATGATTTAGGTAATGGAATGCCCGCTAGAACAAAAATATGGAAAGAAGCTCATGAAAGATTTTCATCAATCTCTATTAAAACTAAATTAGTTAATAATACTGCAGAGATTAAGTTTGTAAGTATTGATTCACTTAGTAATTCTTTACTTACTTCTCAATACTTTATTTATGGTAATGGAGCAGTAAAAATCAACCAAATGTTGACGGTAGAAGATTCAACAATTAGCGAAATTCCACGATTTGGTATAAAAATTTCTATGTCAGGTGAATTTGACCAAGTTTCATGGTATGGCAGAGGTCCACATGAATCTTATTGGGATCGTAAAACTTCTGCTGCTATTGGACATTATTCTGGAAGTGTATGGGAGCAATCTTTTCCTTATGTGAGACCTCAAGAAACAGGAAATAAAACAGATATCTTTTGGATGGCTGTTTCAAATGGATCTTATGGATTGATGGCTAAGGGTTTTCCAACTTTTGATGGTAGTGTGCATCAATATCCTTACGAAGATTTAGACCATATTGCAGGTAGTCAACGACATGGTCTTTTAGATATTAACCAAAAAGATCATTTAGATTGGTTAATTGATTATAAACAAATGGGCGTAGGTGGTGATAATAGTTGGGGAGCACGTCCACATAAAAAATATACAATTTTCCCTGGAAAACATAAATTATCAATTATGTTAATTCCTTTTGATAATCAAAATAATTTGAGCCAACTTTCAAAACTTAAATTTCAATAAATCGTCCTCCTCGTATCTCATCTTAAACAAAAAGCAAAAGAATAGAAGATGAATACTATTTCTATAATGACTTTTATTATTGCAACTGGAGCAGTTGCTTTCTTTACATATCGGATTGTTATTGGAATGAAGAAATCTGATAATGTAACCGAAGAATACTTTACAGGAGGACGTGCACTTGCTTGGCCTATGGTCGCAGGCTCGCTTCTATTAACAAATCTTTCTACCGAACAATTAGTTGGTTTAAATGGTTCAGTATTTGGAGATAAAGCCCTTGTAGGACTTGCGTGGGAAGCCTTGGCTGCTCTTGCAATGATTGCGACTGCATTAGTCTTTTTACCTCGATATCTTGCCAGTGGTTTTACAACAACACCTGCATTTCTCGAAAAACGTTTTGATAAAACAACAAGATCCATGGTCTCTGGATTATTTTTATTTGGCTATGTAACTGTTTTATTACCTGTTGTTTTATATACTGGTTCTTTAGCCTTAATTGGTATGTTTGATTTAAATCTTTCTTTATGGTTTGTTGTAGCAACAATCGGAATTCTTGGAAGTGCTTATGCGATATTTGGTGGATTGAAATCAGTTGCTGTCAGTGATACACTAAATGGCATTGGGTTACTTATTGGTGGTTTAGCAATACCAATATTGGGATTATATGCTCTTGGAGATGGATCATTTTTTAAAGGATTAAATATTTTAGGAACTAATAATCCAGAATATTTAGCAGTCCTGACGAATACTAATATCGATGGAGATGTTGTCTCAGTTCCTTGGCCAACGCTCTTTACAGGAATGATGTTTATTCAAGTTTTTTATTGGTCAACTAACCAAGTCATTGTTCAGCGAGCAATGGCAGCTAAAAGTTTAGCAGAAGGACAAAAAGGTGTTCTTTTTGCCTCAGCTATGAAATTAGTTGGTCCTTTATTATTATGTTTACCTGGTATTATTGCACTTCATATGACAGACCTTAATATTGATAAACAAGATCAGGTTTATGGCGCAGTTGTAAGACATGTCCTTCCTGAATGGTCACTTGGTTTATTTGCCGCAGTTCTAATGGGCTCTATTCTTAGTTCTTTTAACTCTGCTTTGAATAGTGCCTCAACTCTTTTTTCTTTACAATTTTATAAAGGGTATATCAATAAAGAAGCAAGTGGAAAACAAATAGTAGCTATTGGTAAAAAGTTTGGTATTTTATTAGCGATAGTATCTATTTTTATAGCACCAATGTTAGATCAAATGCAGTCAATTTTTGAGTATCTTCAAAAAGTTAATGGATTGTATAGTGTACCAATCATTGGAATCTTTTTGCTAGGTATTACTACTAAGCATGTTCCAGCAATTGCAGCAAAAGTTGGAATGTTAGTTGGAATGCTATTTTATGCTTTCTTTAGTTTCGTTAATATTAAAGATGTGCCAACATTTTTTGCTGATGGATCTGGAGAATTACATTGGTTACATGGTTATTTCATAAGTTTTATTGCAGCAATTTCTCTAATGCTTTTAATTGGTAAAATAAAACCTAAATCAGAAAAGGAGATTGCTATTAGTGATCAAAGAGTACCTGCGCCAGTAGATATGACACCATGGACTAATGCAAAAAATGTTTCTATGGCTATTATGACTACTACTATAGGAATTTATATTTTACTTACAATCGTGTCAAAATAAGGATCATCATTGATTGATCTGAATCAAATAAAAAAATATGTTCCTCCCAAAGAGTGGTATGAGATTCAGACTATCGATGCTCATACAGCGGGTGAGCCGCTTAGAATTATTATCTCTGGATATCCTGATTTGAAAGGAGAGTCTGTTCTTGAAAAACGAAAAAATGCAAAAGAAAATTTTGATAGTTTTCGTAAGGCACTTATTTGGGAACCTAGAGGTCATGCTGATATGTATGGAGCCATTATTGTAGAACCTGATAGTATTGATTCTCATTTTGGTGTTATTTTTATTCATAATGAAGGCTACTCCACAGGCTGTGGCCATGCTGTGATAGCTTTAACAAAAGTATTAGTTGAGTCAGGTTTGATACCTATGACTGAGCCAGAAACTGAGGTTCGCATGGATGTACCTTCTGGTTTTATACGTTCATTCGCAAAAGTTAAAAATGGAAAAGTTGTTAATGTTCGATTTGAAAATGTTCCATCTTTTGTTCAAGAATTAAACGTAGAGGTTAATGTTCCAAGGTTAGGTAAGATTAAATATGATTTGGCATTTGGAGGTGCATTTTACGCATTTGTTGATGTTGCTCAAGTGGGACTAGATTGTAGCCATAAAAGTTATAATAGCCTTATAGAAACTGGTATGCAAATTAAACGTGCAATAATGGATACAGTTAAAATGAATCATCCTACTGAGCCAGAGATGAATTATTTATATGGTGTAATATTTACTGGTCCACCCAAAGATTCAATGAATCATAGTAGAAATGTGTGTATTTTTGCTGAAGGCCAACTAGATAGAAGCCCTACAGGAACAGGTTTAAGTGCACGAGCGGCTATTCATTATGCTAAGGCTGAAATCGAAGAAGGAGAAACTTTAATCATAGAAAGTATTTTAGGCTCTAATTTTGGAGTTAAAGTGGTAAAAACAACAACCTTGGGGAATTATATATCAGTTATTCCTGAAGTAAGTGGAAATGCATTTATCATTGGAAAGAATACATTTTGGATAAACCCTGAGGATCCATTGAAAGATGGATTTATTTTGAGTTAAAATAAGTACATGTTAAAAGATATAATTAATGAAAGATTCAATGAATCGTAGAAAATTTATTAAAACAACGGCTTTAGCCTCTACGGCATCTTTTTTTTCATCATCAATGTTTGCCTTATCTTCAAATAAATTACAAATTGGAATCATTGGAACTGGATTACGTGGACAATGGATGACAAAACTTTTATTAGATCGATCAGATGTAGATATTCCAGTAATATGTGATATCGATGATAAAATGATTGATATGGTTTTAAATGTTTTTAAAAAACAGGGTCGCCCTAAACCAAAAGTTTATAAAAAAGGACCAGAAGATTTTAGAAACATGCTCTCAAATGAAGATTTAGATGGTGTTTATATTGCAACTCCATGGGAGTGGCACCATCCGATGGCTATGGCAGCTATGGAAAATGGTTGCAATGTTGGAACTGAAGTACCTGCAGCACTTACAATTAAGGAATGCTGGGACTTGGTAAATAAATCTGAGGAATCTGGTAAGCTGTGTATGATCATGGAGAATGTGAATTATCGTAGAGATATTATGGCTGTTTTAAATATGGTTAGAAAAGATTTATTTGGTGAGCTCTTACATTGTCAAGGAGGGTATCAGCATGATTTAAGACATGTTAAGTTTAATGACGGAAAAACAGCTTATGGTGGAGGTGTTGAATTCGGTGAAAAAGGATTTTCTGAAGCCAGTTGGAGGACTCAACATTCAGTTGATAAAAATGCAGATCTTTATCCCACTCATGGATTAGGGCCTATAAGTCCAATGTTAAATATTAATCGTGGAAATCGAATGCTCCATTTAACTTCTATGGCGACTCAATCACGTGGACTACATAAATACATTGTTGATAATGGAGGAGAAGAGCATCCTAACGCAAAAATAAATTTTAAGCTAGGTGACATTGTTACTACCGTAATAAAATGTGCTAATGGACAAACCATTATGTTAAGTCATGATACAAACTCGCCACGACCTTATAGCTTAAATTTTAGAGTTCAAGGTACTAAAGGGATTTGGATGAAAGATAATAAATCAATTTATATTGAAGGTCGTAGTCCAGAATCTCATCGTTGGGAAAAAGATGAATCTTATTTAAAAGAATATGATCATCCCCTTTGGAAAAAATTTGAAAAACAAGCGGCTGGTTCAGGACATGGTGGAATGGATTTTTTTATTATTCGTGCTTTTGTAGAGGCTTTAAAAGGTGATCAATCTCCAGTAATTGATGTTTATGATGCTGTAAGTATGAGCGCAATAGTACCTCTTTCAGAAAAATCAATTAAATCAAATAGCGCATCAATTCAAATTCCTGACTTTACTCGAGGTAAATGGAAAGATAATATGCCTATTTTTGGATTAAATGAAAAATATTAAATGATTTTATCATCATTAGATTGGTTTATCGTTGGGTGCTACTTTATTTTTTCACTATCCATAGGTATTTGGGCTTCTAAAAAAGCAGGAAAAGATACTAAATCTTTCTTCCTTGCCGGTCAAAATATGCCTTGGTGGTTATTAGGTATTAGCATGGTAGCTACTACTTTTTCAACAGATACTCCTAATTTAGTAACCGGCTTAGTTAGGCAAAACGGTGTTTCAGGTAATTGGAGTTGGTGGGCATTTTTACTTACTGGAATGTTAACTGTTTTTGTTTACGCAAAATTATGGCGTCGATCTGGAGTTCTAACTGATATTGAATTTTATGAATTACGTTATAGTGGTAAAGCTGCTGCTTTTTTACGTGGTTTTCGAGCATTATACCTTGGCCTTGTATTTAATGTTTTGATCATGGGCTCGGTCAGCTTAGCCGCCGTAAAATTTGGAGAGATTGTATTAGGTTTACCAGGATGGTTAACATTGAGCATCGCTTGCTCAATCACATTGATTTACTCAACTATGGGTGGACTAAAAGCAGTAATTGTTACAGATTTCGCACAATTTACGTTAGCTATGATTGGCTCAATTTGGGGAATGTTATATATATTAGGATTACCTGAGATAGGCGGTTTGTCAAATTTAGTTTCACATATAAATGTTGTTGAAAAAATATCTTTATTCCCTGATTTTTCTGATCCAAACATATGGGTTCCAGTTTTACTTGTTCCTTTAGCAGTTCAATGGTGGGCTAGTTATTATCCAGGGGCTGAGCCTGGAGGAGGAGGTTACATTGCTCAAAGAATGTTTTCTGCTAAGGATGAAAAAAATGCCGTAGCTGCAACTTTTCTGTTTAATGTTGCCCATTATGGTTTAAGACCATGGCCTTGGATATTAATTGCCCTTTCATCATTAATTATTTTTCCTGAATTAAGTGATCTTCAAAAAGCATTTCCAAATCTACCAGCAGATAAGTTAGGTCATGATGTTGCTTATCCTGCAATGTTAACATTGTTACCTTCAGGTTTACTTGGATTAGTTGCAGCTTCTTTGATTGCTGCCTTTATGAGTACAATGAGTACTCAGCTAAATCTTGGAGCAAGTTATTTAGTTAATGATTTTTATCATCGATTTATTAAGCCAAACGCTAGTCAATCTGAATTAGTTAAAGCAGGTCGTATTTTTACAGTCATTTCAATAATTCTTGGAAGTGGATTGGGTTTATTGCTTACGAGCGCAGGACAAGCATTTAACCTTTTACTTATGATCGGCGCAGGTACGGGTCTCATTTATATACTAAGATGGTTTTGGTGGCGCATAAATGCTTACACTGAAATTGTTGCAATGATAAGTTCAATAATAATAGCTGGGTATTTTAATTTTACTGATTCAGGTTTAGAAGGGTGGCAGAAAATTGTCATTGGTTCTATTATAACAAGTATTGTTTGGATAATTGCAACATATTTTACTCCACCAGAAGATGAAGAAACATTAAGAAATTTTGTTAAAAAAGTAAATCCCGGTGGGCCTGGTTGGGCTAATTACTCTGATGGAAAACCAACAGAGCCGTGGCCAATACCTAAAGGTATTTTATCAATGATATTGGCTAGTATTGCAGTTTATGGCATTTTGCTTGGTGTAGGTCAGTTAATCTATAGTGATTCAACGGGGTTTATATTAATTAGCATTTCTATCCTTGCTTCAATTGGATTATTCCGTACTTGGAAGTAACAACTCCTGGTCGAATTTGTCTTTTCGGTGAACATCAAGACTATCTTGGCTTACCAATTATTGCAATGGCTATTTCTCTGAGAATTAGTATTATTGGAAAAAAAAGGAATGATAAACAAGTCGTGATTTCAAAATCAGATCTTAATGAGACGGAATATTTTTTATTAAATGATTTAAAATATAGTAAGCATCAAGATTATTTTAAAAGCGGTATCAAAATATGTCAAAAAAATGGATTAACCTTTTCAAATGGATTTGAATGTGAAATAAAAAGTCAAATTCCTATAAATGCTGGCACAAGTAGTTCTTCAGCATTAAATGTTAGTTGGATTCATTTCCTGTCAAAAATTGCCGATGAACCAAAAAACTGGAATCAAAAAAAAATTGGAGAATTAGCCTTTGCTGCAGAAGTGACTGAATTCAATGAGCCGGGAGGTATGATGGATCAGTATTCTACAGCTATGGGAGATGTAATCTATCTGGAGTCACAACCAAGCATATCTATTAAAAAATTAAATCCAAAATTAGGAACTTTTATATTAGCAGATTCTGGTGAATCCAAAAATACATTTGGAATTTTAAAACGCTGCAGAGATAGTAGACAAAAGTTATTTAATAGTTTGATTGTTAAAAATCCTTTAATAAATATTCATTCTTGCGATGAAAATTTAGATTTATCTGATTTAAGTAAAGATGAGATCAAACTATATTTTGGAACTATTAAAAATAGAGAGTTATTAATAAAAGCTTTGCATGAATTACAAAAAGAAATCATTGATGAAAGATTAATAGGTAAGCTTTTATATAAACACCATATTGTTTTAAGAGATGTTTTAAAGGTAAGTACTCCTAAGATAGAGAGAATGATGAATGCAGCAATGAAGGCAGGTGCCTTGGGTGCGAAAATTAATGGTTCAGGTGGCGGAGGATGTATATTTGCTTACGCACCAAATAACTCTGAAAAGGTCATAGAAGCTATTAATAGTGTAGGCGGTAAAGCTCAAATTATTCATTCGGATGAAGGCTCTAAGTTTTTAAATTAATAATCTATTAAAGTAGGTTTAAACTAATGCGAGATATTTCTTTATTAATAATGGCAGCTGGAATGGGGTCAAGGTATGGTGGCTTGAAACAATTGGACCAGGTTGGGCCAAATGGTGAAACAATTATTGATTATTCAGTATATGATGCTATTAAGTCTGGATTTACTAAAATTGTATTTATTATAAGAGATGACTTTGCATCTCAATTCAAAGCCCAAATAACAAATAAATATTTAGGCTTAATTGATATCGAGTTTGCATATCAAGATATCAATCATCTTCCATCTGGATTCAATCCTCCAAAAAATCGTAAAAAACCATGGGGTACGGGACATGCAATATTTTCGGCAAAGTCTTATATCCAGGAGCCATTTGTTGTTATTAATGGAGATGATTTTTATGGTAGAGAGTCATTTAAGACTATAGCTGATTACTATCAAAATGAAGAAAATCAATTTAGTATGGTAACCTTCCGTCTTGAAAATACTTTATCAATATTTGGAGGGGTTACGCGAGGTTTATGCACGGTAATAAATGAAAAACTTAATACAGTAGTTGAAACAAATAATTTAGAAAAAAAGAATAATGGAGTCTCTTCAGATAATAGTGAATTATTGAAAGGAGATGAGCCTGTATCAATGAATATGTGGGGTTTTACGCCAATCTTATTTGATTATCTTGAAGAAAAATTTATTGATTTTTTAAAAAAAGAAGGGTCTGAATTAAAAAGTGAATATTTAATACCTTCTGTAATAAATGATTTAATTCAAACAGGTGATGAGTCAGTCCATATTTTAAATAGTTCAGAATCCTGGTTCGGAGTTACTTATAAAGAAGATAAACCATATGTAATTGGTGAAATTCAAAAATTGATAGAGAAAGGTATTTACCCCTTTAAATTATTTGAATAATTTATTTTCAATTTCAGTTATTATTCCAACTTTTAATCGCTTTAATTATTTAGATAGAGCTATTAAATCAGTTTTAAATCAAACTATAGACGTTAATGAAATAATTATTGTAGATGATGGGTCTAATGATGGAACATCAGAATTTATTAATTCTAAGTATCCTGATATAAAATATATTTATCAGCAGAATAGAGGAGTTAGTGCCGCACGCAATGTAGGAATAGCAGCAGCTCAATCTAATTGGATTGCTTTTTTAGATTCAGATGATGAGTGGATAACTAATAAATTAAAAGAACAAATAACTCAACTTAAGTCAGTTCCAAAAATTAACTTTTGTCATTCAAATGAAATATGGATTAGAAATGGAGTTGAAGTTAAACAAAAAATTACTCACAAGAAGTTTGGAGGGCTTATTTTTGATAAATGTCTAGACAAATGTAGAATTTCACCTTCAACTGTTATTTGTAAGAAATCTCTTCTAATTAAATTTAAAGGTTTTGATGAAGAATTATCTATTTGTGAAGACTATGATCTATGGTTGCGAATTTCTTCAAAAAATCCAATTCTTTATATTGATAAACCTTTAATAATAAAATATGCTGGCCATAATGATCAACTATCAAATAATAGTGAAGGTATTGAAGGTTATCATATTAAATCATTAGAAAAGTTAATAGAAGGAAACTTCTCACCTGACCAGCAAAGCGCAATAAGAAATATGCTTATGAAAAAATTAAAGATCTATGCTAATGGAGCTAAAAAAAGAGGTAAAATAAAAACTTATAATAAGTTTATAAAAAGGTTTTATGAATTATCCTTTCAAGCATGAGTATATTAAACTCCATATAAAATATCAATTTGATATGTAAATAAAGGATTCCTGAGGAGGAAACTATGTTTTTAAGAAAACTGTCTACATTATTATTTGTCTATTCTTTATTAATTGCACAAACTGATCGTAAGGGAATTGCTCCTGGTCCAGATAGAGCAGAAGGAGAAGGTCCTTTTAAAAGATTAGTAATAAGAGGTGCTATCGTTATTGATGGTGCAGGTGCTCCGCCGAGGGGTCCTGTGGATATAGTTATTGAAGGGAATCGAATCTCATCTATCGTTGGTGTTGGATATCCTGGTGTACCTATAGATGAAAATCGACGTCCCAAAAAAGGAGATTTTGAGATTGATGCGCATGGTTCATATGTTATGCCTGGATTTATAGATATGCATGCTCATGCTGGAAGTGTTCAAAAAGCACCGGATACTGAATATGTTTATAAATTATGGCTTGCACATGGAGTGACAACAGTTAGAGGAGTAGGGCTTGGTTCACTTGAGTTTTCTTTGATTGAAAAAGAACGTTCAGCCAATAATGAAATTACGGCTCCAAGAATTTGGGCTTATCAACGTGCAGGTCAAGGTAAGGATTGGAAAGGTGGTCCTGTTCGCGACCCTCAAACAGCACGCAAATGGGTAAAATATGCAGCTAAAAAAGGAATTGATGGATTAAAATTAGGTTCATATGAGCCTAGTGTGATGGCTGCTTTAATTGATGAAGCAAAAAAACACAAATTAGGAACTACAGCACATTTAGCTCAAACAGGTGTGGCAAGAATGAACACGATTGATGCTGCGAGGTTAGGTTTAGGTACACAAACACATTATTATGGACTTTTTGAATCAATGTATGAAAACAATGATATTCAACCATGGCCAGTTGATATGAACTATGCAAATGAGCAGCATAGATTTAGTCAAGTGGCTCGCCAATGGAACTTAGTAAAACCTAATGGTGAAAAATGGGAGTCGCTCAAAAAAGAATTGATTGAGCTAGATATGACAATGGATCCAACGATGAATATATATGCTGCGGGTAGAGATTTATCAAAAGCTCGAAATGATGAATGGCACAATATTTATACATTGCCATCTCAATGGGATTATTTTGCCCCTAGTCGTAAGGCTCATGGCTCTTACTGGTTTGATTGGACTACGCATGATGAGGTAGTATGGAAAAAATTCTATCAAGTTTGGATGCAATTTTTAAATGAATATAAGAATGCAGGTGGTCGTGTTACCACTGGCTCAGACAGTGGCTTTATTTATAAACTATACGGGTTTGGTTATATTGAAGAGTTAGAACTACTCCAAGAAGCTGGGTTTCATCCCCTTGAAGTTGTTAGAGCTGCAACTTTACATGGTGCCGAAACTCTTCATAAACCACTTGGCACTCCAGTTGAATTTGGAATAGTAAAAGAAGGCTTTTTAGCAGATCTTGTAATAGTTGACGAGAATCCTCTTGCTAACTTCAAAGTTCTTTATGGCACGGGAGCAATTAAAATTAATGATGACAATCAAATTGAAAGAGTTGGTGGTGTAAAATATACAATTAAAGATGGTATCATTTATGATGCTAAGCAGCTCTTAAGAGATGTAGAAAACATGGTTAAAAAAGCTAAAAGGCGCGATGGCGAACTAAAGAAATACTAATTGAAAGCAAAGCAATAATGAAGTCTCCTATTTTTGTTAATTAATATTATTCTTTGAATAAATTACCACTAATAATGGATGGTGCAATGGGTACTGAACTTATGGATAGAGGTCTGAAGATGCCTTTACCTTTATGGTCGGCAGATACCAACATTACTCATCCAGAATTCGTTAAAGCTGTACATATAGACTATGTTAATGCAGGTGCAGATATAATTTGTACTAACACATTTCGTACAACTACTTGGACATATAGAAAAGTAGGGCTCTCTCATAAAGCTTCACAAAGCCGTGCAAGGTCAAGTTTAATGAAAGCCGTTGATTTAGCGAGAGAATCTAACCCTAATATTTTAGCAGCATCTTTAACCTCAATTGAAGATTGTTATGAGCCTTCTTTATATCCTGGTCGTAGTATTGCAGAAGATACATATGGTGAAAATATTAACTGGTTTTTAGAGGCTGGAGTTGATGTCCTACTCTTTGAAACCATGGGGCATATAGAAGAAATAGAGATAGCCTTAGAAACTGTTAAAAATTTAGATTATAAAATATGGTTAAGTCTTGTCATGAAAGATAAAGATCATATTTTATCAGGTCATAAAATTAAGGACGTCTTTAAGATTGCAATGCAAGATATTGACTGCCTAATGCTAAACTGTAATACAATTTTGAGAACTAATGAAGCATTAGAACTAATAAAGAATAATTGGAGTAATAGCTGGGGAGTTTATCCAAATTTAGGATTGTCTGAGCCTGAGCCTGATGGGGAGATTGAAGAAAAAGTTAAAGAAGCAGATTTTAAGAAAACCATATCTGATTATTTAAGTATGAAGCCTAAAATTATAGGTTCATGTTGTGGCTCATCGCCTATACATATTAATATGATTAGAAAAATGATAGATAATTTTCTTTATCAGATTGATTGATATTTTTTATTATTTATTCTAATTTAGGTGGAACTTTTTAGTTCTTTTTAACGTGTTTAAAGCTTAATTGTAATTTTTTTTACTAAAAAAGCTAAATAAAGGAGATAATACAAAAGTGATTAAAGTCACAAAGTTATCAAAAAACTATGGTTCTGTGAATGCAGTACAATCAATCTCTTTTGAGCTGAAAGACGGTGAGATAATTGGGTTTCTGGGTGCAAATGGAGCAGGTAAAACAACAACCTTGAAAATGATTACAGGTTACTTAGTGCCATCTGCGGGATCAATTACAGTGAATGATATGGATATAATTGAAGACACCCATGAGATACAAAAACAAATTGGCTATTTACCAGAGCTAAACCCTTTATATACTGAAATGCGAGTTTATGATTACCTTGAGTTTCTTGCAGGAATTCGTAAAATCAAAGGGAAGCAATTTAAAGAAGCTTTTGCTCGTGTAGTTGAACAATGCGGACTTAGAGGTGTAGTTCATAAAAGTATTTCTGATTGTTCAAAAGGATATAAACAAAGAATAGGTTTAGCGGCGGCCATGATTCACGATCCAAGAATTTTAATTTTAGATGAACCGGTCACAGGATTAGATCCAAATCAAATTGTTGAAATTCGAAAATTGATTAAATCTTTAGGTAAAGAAAAACTAGTGTTTATGTCCAGTCATATTTTACAAGAGATTCAAGCAACTGTTGATAGGATAATAATTATTAATAATGGCAAAATTGTAGCTAATGGAACAAGCGATGAACTTATGGGTGATTTTATGGGTAATGTGCTTTTGAATATGGAGATTAAGGGCGCAAGCATTGAATCTATCGAACATATTCAAGCAAAACTTCCTAGTGTAAAATATATTTCTTTAAATGAATCTAATGGAATCCAAAATGTTCAATTTGAGTATGGAAAAAATAAAGATCCAAGAGAAGAACTATTTAAATATGCAGTTAAAAATAAGTGGTCAGTATTAAAAATGAACCCACGTACTACTAATTTAGAAGATATATTTAGAGATTTAACGATGGAGGGCAAAAAAGATGTATAATATTCAAATTATATTAAGGAGAGAAATTCAAAGTTTCTTTAATAGCCCTATGGCTTATATCTTTCTGGTGATTTTTGCTATTGTCAGTGGTTATTTTTTTACAAATACATTCTTTCTTTTTGGCCAATCAGATTTACGTGTTCTATTCGATATGATCCCACTTGTTTATCTATTTTTTATCCCTGCAGTTTCAATGGGATTAATTGCACGCGAAAATAATATAGGAACAATGGAAACTATTTCAACGATGCCATTGAATACATATGAATTTGTAATAGGAAAGTTCTTGGCAGGACTTTCTTTAATAATGCTTGGTTTATTTGCAACATCGATTCATTTTATTACACTAGTTGCTGTTGGTACTAATGTTGATTATGGCGCTATATTTAGTGGTTACTTAGGATTAGCACTAATGGGTGCAACTTTTACATCTATTGGAATTTATGCTAGTAGTGTGACTGAGAATCAAGTTGTTGCTTTCATTATTGGAGTTTTTCTTGTTCTTGTATTTTACATGTTGGACAAAACTTTAGTTTTTGCTCCACAATCTATTGTTGGTATAATCCAATTTTTAGCAGTTGACTATCATCTTTCAAATATTTCAAGAGGAGTTATTGATTCTAGAAATATTATCTACTTTTTATCTATGATTGGATTTTTTATATATCTAACAATTCAAACGCTCGAAGTAAGGAGATGGAAATAAATGATGAATTGGTTAAAAAATATAGATTTAAAAAAATCTGTACTTGTTCCGGGTTTATTGCTTTTTATTATTTTATTTTTACTAAATGCAATTTCAAGAAACTGGTTTTTTAGATGGGACTTAACAGATAACAATATGTATTCCTTATCAACTTCTAGTGAAGCTGTTGTTGAACAGGTTGATGATTTGTTAACAATGAAAGTTTATTTTTCAGACGATCTTCCTGGTGAGTATGCTAATAATCGACGTTATCTTCAAGATATACTTGAAGAATATGAAGCTTTGTCCAATGGTAATATTAGATTTGAATTTTTCCGTCCTGAAGATGATAAGACTATTGAACAAGAAGCACAAAAAGCTGGAGTTATGCCAGTGCAAATGCAGGTTATTGAAAATGATAAGATGGAAGTTAAGCGTGTACTAATGGGCATGGTTATTTTATACGAGGATAAAAAAGAAGTCCTCCCAGTTATTCAAACTACTACTGGATTAGAGTATGAGATAACATCAAAGATAAAGAAATTAGTTGAAATTAATAAACCAATAGTTGGGATTGCTCAATTCGAAGGTCAAACTAGTCAGTTTACTAACATTCAAAATTTACTAAATCAACGTTATACAGTTCAAAATGTTAATTTAGCTGAGCAAGTTCCTTCTGAATTAACAGCAATGTTAATGAGTGGCGTTTCTGATTCTCTTTCATTAACTGAGTATGCTAATTTGAAGGAATATTTAGATAATGGAGGAAACTTATTTTTAACTCAAACTAGAATTAAGACAAATCTTCAGGCACAACAGGCATTTCCAATTGAGTCTAATGTATTTGATTTAACAAAAGAGTATGGCTTTTTAATTGCTGAAAATTTAGTGATTGATAAAATATGTGGTAGAGTGAGTGTTCAACAACAAATGGGCCCAATTAGGATGAATGTTCCAATGGAATACCCTCTTCTTCCAATTATTCGATCATTTAATACAGAAGAATTAATAGTCTCAGGCCTTGAACAAATACAGTTGATTTTTGCAAGTGAAATCAGTTTAGATTCCTCCTCTGTTCAAAATGTGAATTTTGTTCCATTATTTTATAGCTCGAACCAATCAGGTGAAATGAGAGGAAACTTTAATCTAAATCCAGATCCAAATCAAAATCCATTTATAAGAATTTTTAACCAGTCAGATAAAATTTTAAGTGCTCGTTCTGAGAAAATACATGCGAATGGAATTTTAAGTCAGATGATTCTGGTAAGTGATTCTAATTTTATGACAGATGAAGGAGGTGGGCGTTCCCCTGAAAATCAAATTTTCATCATGAACGCAGTTGATTATTTGATTGGTGATCGAGATCTAATTGCATTAAGATCGAGAGAAATCACTTCTAGGCCTTTAGAAGAAGTTGCTGATGATGCTAAAAAAAGATGGAAGTGGTTAAATATTGTTTTACCATCTATTTTAATTGTTGGCTTTGGATTAATTAGAATGCGTCAACAAAAACAACGAAGTTCATTACTAGAGGAATTTTATGGCTAAAATTAAATGGCTATTTATAGCTCTAACATTAATTATTATTGTATTTTTATTAAATACAAACCAACAAAGTAAACTTGGGTCAAATAGTGATCAAATATTTGGAATAGAGAAAGAAGATATCTTTATCATTGATATTTCAAAAGCCGATGAGAATATTAGTTTATTATTTGATGGCCAAAGTTGGAGCATTATGGGTAATGATAGTTTGACGGTTAAAGAAAATTCTATTAATGGTTTCTTTAATAATGTTCTTAATGTAAAACGAACCTCAATGGTTTCAAAAAATAAAAATAATTGGGACAAATTCAATGTAGGTGATAGTACAGGAACTAACCTTGTTTTAAGAGATTTTAACAAAAACATATTAAGTAGAATTATTGTTGGAAGTTCAAAGTCTGAGTGGTCTTCTTCTAATATTAGAGTTAATGATGAAGTTGAAGTTTATCAAACGAATGAAAATATTAGTTGGCAACTAAATACTTCACCAACTTATTGGGGAGAGTTGCCTAAAGCAGATACTACAAGGACTGATTCGCTTTAATTACATCTTGTCTATATTTACAATATAAATTAATTTATGCTTAATAAATCGCTCAAATCGTTCAAAATTTATATTTAAAAATAGGATCATTTAATGTCTGACAAAATAAAAAGTATCATCACCTGCGACCTTGACGGAAAAATTGAAACGTTTTCTAAGGGAGCTCAAGATTTATTTGGTTATACATCTGAAGATGTAATTGGTAAGATAAGAGTAAGTGATTTTAGTGAAGGTCAAGTTGTTTTAGGGCATGTTGTAAATTGGTTAAAAGAGTCTGTTGAAAAAGGTGAATGGGTTGGAAATACAGTGTTTCTTGCTAAAGATAAAACTGAGATTCCTTGTGAAATTAAAATCACACCAACAAAAGATAAAGAAGGTAATCATATAGGTTATTGTGGAATAACTACGCCTTTAAAAGGTAAAAATCCAGACGAAGTAAGGCCTAAAATTAGTTTAATGACAAAAGTTTTTACATGGATGGTAATTATGAGATTACCCTTTTTAAGTGCTACTTTTGTACCAATTTTTGCCGGTGCAGCAGTTGCGTCAATGCTTGGGTTTTCTATTAGCTGGAGTTGGTTAGGATTAACATTGTTAGGTGGTTCATTGCTTCATATTGGAACTAATACTTCTAATGATTATTTTGATCATAAGAGTGGTACGGATGAAATTAATTATAATTATAGTAATGTTGGTTTAAATGGAGGTAGTAGAAGTATACAAATGGGTTTAATCACTCCCAAAGGTATGCTGAAGGTTGCTATTATTACTTTTGCGTTAAGTGCAATTGTAGGTATCCCCTTGATTCAAAAAGCAGGTTTGCCTATTCTTTGGTTGGGTTTAATTGGTTTTTTATCTGGATTGTTTTATACGGCACCACCTTTTCGTTTCTCATCGAGGAGTGGCTTAGGTGAATTAATTATAGGCTTAAATTTTGGTCCGTTAATGGTTGCTGGAAGTGCTTTAGTTCAGACTGGGATTCTTCTTCCAGAAGCTTTTTTGGTTGGTATTCCAATTGGCTTTTTAGTTGCAGCTATTGTTTATATGAATGAGTTTCCAGATCACAGTAGTGATAAAGCTACTGGCAAAAATACACTTATTGTAGTATTTGGTCCTGAAAAAGCTAGAGCTGGGTATGTTGCTTTGGTCTTAGGAGCCTTCCTAAGTATAATTATTTTAGCAATTAATGGTACAATACCAATTTTAGCTCTAACATCTCTCTTGGCTGCTTATTTTGGTATTAGAGCTATTCAAACTTTATATAAATATTATAATAACAGATTATTACAACCCGCAAACTGGGGAACCATTATTATGCATAATGTTACCGGTGCTTTATTGTGCATTGGAATGTGGTTTGGTAATACATTATAAGCTTCAGCACTAAAAATAAATCTCTAATCCCCGATCTTAATAAAATTGAGGTCAAGAGTTTTTTATTTTTAGTATTATTATTTCTATTATTCTATTCGTGGAATAGTTATAAAGACCCTATTAATCCTGGGAAGCCAATTCTTCAAAACAATGAATCTATTGGTGAGGGTGGACCTAATAGTCGATTGGCATTTGAATTATTAAGATCAAAAGATCCTCAAACCAATCTTATCCCTGAAGGTGTTAAACAGCGTGCTCTTCTCTTCGCTAAGACATTACCTATTAGAAATCAAAAGTCAGTTGAAACTAACTCATTGAATAATACTTTAAAGTGGTCTAGTAGAGGACCTTATAACGTTGGTGGTAGAACACGAGCTTTAGCAATTGATGTTGCGGATTCAAATATAATAATAGCTGGTGGTGTATCCGGAGGGATATGGCGTTCTGTTAATTTTGGGAAAAGTTGGACTAAGATGACTAAGCCTAATCAATTGCATAGTATTTCTTCAATATCACAAGACCTTAGAAATGGAAAGACAAATATTTGGTATGCGACGACGGGTGAATTATCTGGAAATTCTGCTGGAGCCAGAGGAGCACCATTTAGAGGAGATGGAATTTATAAATCTGTAGATAATGGTTTTAACTGGGAACTATTAGCTTCAACTTCAACAAATACACCAGAATCTTATGATAATCATTTAAACTATGGATGGCGAATAAAAGTTCATCCAATAACTGGTCACGTATTTACTGCATCATTTGGATCGATCTATCGAAGTAAAGATGAAGGTTTAACTTGGCAATTAATTTTAGGTGAAGCTAGTAATCGATACTCTGACCTGGACATGAATAATTCTGGCTTATTTATTGCAGTTTTAGGAAGTGGTCAAAGTAAAGGGCCAATTTTTAGATCTGAAGATGGTAATAGTTGGACAGATATTACTCCAAATAACTTCCCAACAGATTATGGAAGAATTGTGGTAGATATTTCTGAATCTAATGATTCGATTGCATATGTTTTAATAACAAATAATGATGAGCACAACTTTTTAAAATACAAATATTCTACACAGGGTAGTAATGGAGTAATTGGTTCTTGGGAAGATCGCTCAAATAACTTGCCTGATGATTTTAATTCACAAGGTGGCTATGATCTTCATATACGTGTTAGTCCTAGTGATGAAAACTTTATTTATTTTGGAGGAACAAATCTTTATTATTCTTCAGATGGAATGAAAACACAAGAGCTAACTTTTCAAATTGGTGGTTATGGGCATAAAGATCATCATCCAGACCAACATGATGTTTTACTTTATAAAGATAAACCAAATAAGGTTTTTTCTGCAAGTGATGGTGGTTTACATGTAATGAATGATGTTACTGCTTCTGGTAAAAAATGGGATTCTCTAAATAATGGTTACTTGACTACTCAATTTTATACTATTGCAATAGATCAGACTGGTACATTTCCCAATTTATTAATGGGAGGGACACAAGATAATGGAACCTGGGAGTCACTAAAGCTTAATGAAGAAAATCCTTGGTCACAAGTAAGTGGAGGTGATGGTGCTTTCGCTTCAGTTATTAATTTTGGGACATCTTATATTTTATCATCTCAAAGAGGTTATACTTTGATTAAAGATTGGAATAACCCATTTAACTGGAACTACGGAGGAAGCGACAAATATAGTAATTATTCTTGGGCTTACTTATATCCTCCTAATTTTGACAGAGAGAATGAAGCACTTTTTATTAGTCCTATTTATTCAAATCCATCTAACGATCATATACTTTATTATGCTGCAGGTAATAATCTTTATCGTAACAATGATGTGTATTTAAATTTAGAAAATTATAAAAAACGTGATGGTGGCAATAGTTATGAAAGTACAAAATGGGAAAAATTAGAAAAGAGTGCTGCTAGTGGTGATATTTCAGCTTTTGGTGGAAGTCTTATTAATCCATCACATAGATTATACTATGGAACATCAAATGGACTTATTTATAGACTTGATAATTCAGATACAAGTGATAGTTCAGTTGTTATAACAAATAATATAAGTGCGAGGGGATATATTAGTAGTATTTCTGTAGATCCATATGATGGAAGTAAGGTTATGGCTAGTTTTTCAAACTATAATATAAAGAGTATCTATTATTCTGAAAATGCAGGAGACTCATGGACTGATGTCAGTGGAAATTTAGAAGAATTTTCAAATGGTCAAGGATCTGGTCCTTCTGTTAGATCTGTACATATATATCCTTTAAAACATGAGTTTCGTTATTTTGCCGGTACAAGTACAGGTTTATATAGTACAGATAAATTAAATGGCAAAGATACTAAATGGACTCAAGAAGGCTCATCGACAATAGGTAATATTGTTGTTGATATGATTGCTGGAAGACCTGCTGATGGATATATTGCAATAGCAACGCATGGGAATGGAATGTATTCTAGTAATTTTGAAACGAATGATTTGTCTATCGATAAACCCTTTACCCCAAACACATTTGATATTGGACAAAATTTTCCAAATCCATTTAACCCCTCAACAAATATTCCATTTACTTTATCTAATTCAGGTTTAGTCTCTTTAAAAATATATGATTTGATGGGTAGAGAAATAATAACACTTCTTGAAAATGAAATGAATAGAGGATCGCACCAAGTTAATTGGCTAGGTAAGGATAAGTTTGGTAAGAGTATGCCAACTGGTATCTATATATATCAGTTGAAGATAGGTGAGTTAATTAAATCAAAGAAAATGCACTTATTAAAATAAATTAAAAAATAGTTGAAGTGGTCTAAACATTTTTACGATCGTAGGTATGAAGCACCATTTACATCAACAATGCATCCTGTCAGAAAATCATTTCCTTCAGAGGCTAACCACAGCGCTGTACGAGCAACTTCATTTGGCTCAGCAACACGATTTAATGGACTTTGAGACTTTATACTATCATCAATCATGTCTGCTACACGTTCAGTAGCAACAAAACCTGGCGCAATTGTATATATATAAATGTTATCTTTAGCTAAAGCTTGAGCCATTGATTGACCTAAGGCATTAAGACCGGCTTTACTAGCTCCATAGGCAGCGGCTTTAGGCTCACCACGAAAAGCACCTCTAGAAGAGATGTTTACAAATTTTCCACCACCTTTTTTTCGCATAACTTTTGAAGCACAATATATTAAATATGCTGGTCCCATTAAGTTTGCCTCAATCGTTCGTTTCCAAATATCTTGCCATTGCTTGTATGATAGTGAATCAAAGTTATGTTGTTCGACAACTGCAGCATTATTTACAACAATATCTACATTTGGTAAGCATTTTATAATTTCTTCAACTTCATCAGGCTTTGAGAGGTCAGCTTGAACAATTGCGTGCTTATTTCCTGATAATGATGATAATGTATCTTCGGCACCTGATCGATTGGTATTATAATGAATAGCTACATTTGCATTTGCTTCAGAAAAAGCTTTGCAGATTGCTTTACCTATGCCGCCAGAACCACCAGTCACTAATACATTTTTTTCTGAAAAATCAATCTTCATATGAGAGCAATCTAAAATATTTAATTAAAGCAATGATTTCTATCATCATTCCAAGTAATAAAAATAAAATAGCTAAAGGTTTTAAAAAACTAATATCGCTAAGAGCAAAAATAATATAGGCTAAAATTCCACTACCTATTAAAATTTTACCTAATTGATGAAATGGGCTGGAAGCTTCTAATCGTTTTTCACTTTTAGGATACTCTTTTTCAACCCATTCATCTAATTCTTTTTTTTCATCAGCAGACATTCTCATTATATTTTTTCCAAAATATTTTGAATTTGTACTTCTAACGAACCCTTTGGTTTTTCAATGATACGACCAATCTCATTATTATCTTTAAAAAATATAAATGTAGGTGTATTCTTTATGTTTAAATGGGCATAATCGTTAAAGTATCCTTTTTTATTTTTCTTTAATCCAACTATTTGAAGATTAGTTTGATCATAATTAAGTGTATTAAGGATCTTATAAAATCTAGGAACTTCACGTTTACTATCATGACACCAAGTACCCATAAATATTTTAATTGTTAATTGATTAAGTAAAATCGAATCTATTTTTTGAATTTTAGGATTATATCTTTTATACTGTTTATTGAACCATGGATAGCCATTGTGATTTTTGATAAGTGATTCATTTAGTGTACCATAATGATATTTATCTTTAAAGGTAACAATGATATCTGTTTTTGTTGAAATAGTCGTACAAGCACTAATAAAAATATATGCTGAAAGTATCAACCTATACATTACTAATCACTGAACTTAGAACCGATTGGAGAACGATATTTTTGGAATGGAATCATCATCATCGTTCGAATATTAGTGGTTTCTTTCTGATTCATGTGAGTGTCAACACCATAAGTGAGATCATTTATTTTATAAGATGATGCAGTTTTGAAAATATGATCCCAAATTGAGAAGATATTACCATAATTTTTATCAGTATAAGGTAGAGTATAATGATGATGAATTTTATGAAAGTGTGGTGTAACAAAAACAATTGAAAGTATCTTTTCAAGTTTTGGTATTGCTTTGATATTGGCATGAGTTAAATGAGCAAAAAAACCTGAAAGTGTTTGATAAAGCATAACTACGCCAAATGATGCACCTGACACAAAAACAGCTAATGCAGTAAATGTTAATCTAAATACACTTTCTCCTGGATGATGTCTTAAACCTGTAGTTACATCAACCTGTTGATCAGTATGATGAATTACATGAAAACCCCACATCCATTTTACATTATGTTCTATCCAATGAATAAGCCATGCACCAATAAGATCTAAAAGCATAATACCAATTAGTACGTTGACCCATATTGGAGCTTCGAATAAATTTAAAAGCCCGGTATTATTTTCAGCATTATAATCAGCAGCTTTTAATATTAAAGCTGCTCCAATAAGATTAATGACTAATGTTGTAAGCGTAAAAAATAAATTTAATAAAAGGTGCTTTCCTTTTTTATATTTAAACCTAAATAAAGGGATACCTGATTCTAAAATTAGAAAAAAAGCAAGGCCGCCAATCAAAAAAATGCTTCTATGAGCGGTAGGAATACTGTTGAAGTAGTTTATTAAGGTATCCATAAAAAAAATCTTTAAGGGCTTCTAAATAGCTGTAAGTGAAACATAAATTCGCTACTAATTTAATTCATTACTAAATCAAAAATATGATTAAACAATACATATTCTCATATATCCTAAGTATAAGCTTTATTTTAGCTCAAGATTTATTTAAAACTCATCCCTATGGTAAATTAGGTTCCCAAAAAGATCTAACATCATCCATAGGCTTAGGTGACCTAGATCAAGATGGAGACCTTGACCTCGTTGTGGCTAATGGTCGTCATTGGGCTGAACAAAATCTCATTTATTTTAATGATGGTAAAGGGTTTTTTAGAAGAAGTAGAAGTCTTGGAAGCGAATCGAATACATCTTATCAAGCCCCGGTTGTAGATATCGACAATGATGGTGACCTTGATATTTTAGTAGCAAATGATCGAATATTAAATCAAGTATTTAAGAATGATGGAAATGGCAATTTAGTTTTTAGTCAATACTTTGGTAAACAAGAATCAAATACTAGAGGTTTGTGCACTGCTGATTTGAATGGTGATGGTTTTGTAGATGTTGCTGTTGCAAACCGAAAAAGTCAAAATTTTATATATTTTAATAATGGAAATGGTGACTTTAATAAGGGTTTACCATTTGGTTCAAAAGATGAAGCAACGATCAAGATAACATCAGGTGATATGAATGGAGATAATAATATTGATCTTATTTTAGCAAATCGAAATGGTCAAGAAAATAGAATATACTTTGGACCAAACTTTGAAGAATTTTCTGTTTTTGGAACTGGAAAAGATGAGACTCGAGGCGTGGTAGTGATGGATATGGATAGTGATAAATATCTTGATATTATTGTGGCAAATATTGGGGAAAAAAATGCTATTTATTTTGGAGACGCTGATGGTTTATATAAACGTAAAGTATTATTTGGTGGTAATAAAGATGGTACTATGGTTGTGGCTGTTGGAGATTTAGATAATGATTATGATATGGATATTGTAGTAGGAAACAATGGTCAAAAGAATCACTATTATATTAATGATAATTTAAAATTTTCATTAAACGAATTTGGAAATAAAGAATCAATAACTTATGGTTTATCTTTAGGTGACTTAAATGGAGATGGGTTACTTGATATTATTACAGCTAATTCAGGTGATGAAAATATTATTTACTATAATTTAAAAAAATAACTAATTATTGTTGTCGGGTATCACATTCTAAGCTCTTATGCTTTGCTATATCAATTTTATTATTATATGTTCAGCAATTAAATCAATAGAAGATTATTTAGGGAGTAAAAAAT
>CAJJBS010000033.1 GCA_905182385.1 Fidelibacterota bacterium TCS55 | reverse complement strand
AGCTCCTTGATCTCGAATATTATTAATACCAGCAATCCAAAGGTCTCGTGCATTACCTGTTAGATTTTTTTCTGCTTGTTTTAAGAAAACTGGAATTAAAGCTAACTCTTTATGTAACTTTTCTTTATCATTTTCGCCCAAGGGAAAACTATACTGCCAGTATTCTAATAATGCATGATTAACCGGGCCTTCATGCGCTGGCACATCGCTCTGATACATCCAAATAGTCTGATAAAAAGCTGGATCTCGTTCCCATGACTTTAAAATACGTTGATTAAAATCATAACCATTCATTTCTGCTTCAATGATTTGCCAATCAACCTGTGCTGACTTTGACCAATTTGTAGTATCAATATTTTCTAGCTTTTTATGAAGTTTTTTAAAAGCTCCTTTTCTTTTTTTAAATTGTTTTTTTGTATAATCAGGGGCTCCATTTAATAATGGTGGATTTTCAAACATCCTCCATTCAACAAATAAATCTTGTAATTTATCATTATTACTTTGACCTTGAAGTAAAGTAAAAATAAATAAGAAAAGTAAAAAAATATGAGTTTTCATATTCTACTCCTTTGGATTAAGAACGTTTAAAAGTTAAGCACCAAGAAACAAAACCAATTATTGTAAAAATTCAGCATAAAATGAGAGAATAGTAGTTAGATGAATTTCCTAATTGAGTCATACAAACTTCACCCAAAAAATATACCAAAGACTATCCTCATTGCAATAGTAACAAAAATTAATAAAAATTTAATCATATAGAGTTTTTGAAATTATTTACCATTTAGGTATCACAGCTAAATAACCTTTAGATACCATCAGTAAAATTATTGATAACAATAAAATAGGCATTAGAAGAATTAATGATAATAAGATTCGTTTTTTTTGGATTTTTTTAAAATAACTCATTTAACCTTTAATAATTTTATGATTAAATGTAACTCTCAAATTAAAAACAAAAAAGCCTCAGTTCAGCCGAGAGCCTTTAATGATTTGTTAATAAATACTATTATTATAATTCAAAAAACTTTCTGATAATATTTTCTAAGACACTCGTTATAAATATCTAGGTAAGTTTTATAATATAAAGAAGTAAGTTGATTGGCTATATTTAATTATACTTTACATATTAAACCGAATTTATAAATGCAAAATTTTAAACAAACTAATTTAGACTCAAATATTCTTAAAGCTATTGCAGAAATGGGTTTTGAAACACCAACGCCTATACAAGCTAAAACGATACCTCATTTAATGACCTCTGATAAAGATTTAATTGCAACTGCACAAACAGGAACAGGTAAAACTGCAGCATTTGGTCTTCCAGCAATACATTTGACTGATTTAAAATATAATGATACGCAAACATTAGTCCTTTGTCCAACAAGAGAACTCTGTATTCAAATTGCAAAAGACATTGCTAAATATTCAAAATATTTAAATGGAATTAATATATTAGCTGTTTACGGCGGAAGTGATATAAAAACACAAATTAGGTCATTGAATAAAGGTGCCCATATCGTTATTGGTACTCCAGGTAGAACTAAAGATCTAATTAAAAGAAAAAAACTTAATATTAGTCGGATTGCTCGTATCATATTAGATGAAGCCGATGAAATGCTTACAATGGGTTTTAAAGAAGATCTTGAAATGATCCTTTCTCATACACCTAAAGAAAAACAAACTTTACTTTTTTCTGCAACTATGTCTAATAAAGTAGTAGCAATTACTCAGTCATATATGAATGATCCTATGAAAATTGCTGCAGCCCAAATGAATATTACTGCCGAAAATGTTAAGCACATATATTATATGGTTAATGCTAAGGAACGATATGAAGTGGTAAAACGTATTGCTGATATTAATCCTAATATTTATGGTATAGTATTTTGTAGGACGCGTAGAGAAACTAAAGAAATAGCTAATAAGCTCATGAATGATGGTTATAATGCCGATACTCTCAATGGAGACCTTTCACAGGCTGAAAGAGATGAAGTTATGGGTCGTTTTCGTAAACGTCAGCTTCAACTTCTAGTGGCAACTGATGTAGCTGCACGTGGTCTAGATGTTGATGATTTATCACATGTTATCAACTTTAATCTTCCAGATGATTTTGAGATTTATGTTCACCGTAGCGGACGTACTGGTCGAGCTGGAAAAAAAGGGATTTCTATAGCTATTCTTCATACACGAGAAATGCGCAAAATTCGTGAAATTGAAAAACGAACAAGAATCTCTTTTTCACGTGAAGATGTTCCTACAGGCATGGATATTTGTAAAACACGTCTTTTTAGTTTAATTGATAAAGTCGAAAATGTAAAAGTAGATGAACAACAAATATCTCAATTCATGCCTGATATTTATAAAAAACTAGAATGGCTTGAAAGAGATGAGTTAATTAAACATTTTGTTTCAACTGAATTTAATCGATACCTCTCATATTATAAAAATGCTAGAAATATCAATATATCTAACAATTCAAAAAATAATGAAAAAAAGAGACACGATAACCCAAATCGGAATGATCGAAGTTCAGCTTCTCTTGCTGGCTATTATATAAATATAGGGTTTCAAAGTAAAATGAATCCTGGACGGTTAATGGGTTTAATCAATGAATGTTTACGTTCTAGCAATGCAATTATTGGTAATATTGAGATTATGAAAACATTCTCATTCTTTGAGATTGAAGAAGAATACGAAGACAAACTAATCCAAAGTTTTAAAGGTAAGAAGTTTGCTGATATTTTAATTCAGATTGAAAAAGATACAGGTGATGGTAAGCGTGGCGGCGGCGGCGGTGGTAATCAAAAGAGTAGAAGAAGAAATCAACAAAAAAATAATAGATCAAGAAGAAGAAGATAAAATAATAAAATAAATATCTTTAGAGGTATAAGTTGAATTATTAAACCCGACTACTATTTCTCACCATTTTACTTATTGCAAGAAAGACATTTTCTATATCTTTTTGGAAATTTTCTTCTATGAGATTCAAAATAACCAACCTTTTCTACTTTCCAATTCCGAGAATTACAATTTGCACATTTACCATATGAAAATTATGAGTTTTTTCCCAAGTTAAATTATTTTCTTGAGATTTAGACATTAAAGAATTAAAAGTCTCCCTTTAAACATCTTGAAAAGAAAGGGAATTCTTCTGTTACCATATAATAGTATATGCCTTCTGGAAATTCAGGCGTCACACCTACACGTCCATTGCACTGATCAAGATCACCAAAGCCTTCCTCATATTCAAAATCCTGCGTAAAAGCCCCTAAAGGAATAGCTTTATTTGGATATAAAGATCCACCCGGACCACTACTTAGAACCGTCAAAGTATCAGGGCGTCCAGTATCTGGTGTTTTTTTAAGTTTCCAGCTTGGTTTTAGAATTTTAATATCACTACTAGAATCATTTGGATCAGTATACCCATATCGTGCATAAATAGGAAAACCATCAGAAGCCCAGCCTACTAATGTCATTGGGGCTCCTTTATCTAATTTTGCTATTAAAAGTTCTGGCATACCATGATAGTGATATTCTCCTGTTGGTTGAACATGAGCATGATTCATATCATCACCAAAATTGAAAGTGTTATGACCCAGTGCTTCTATACTCCATCTCCCTTGACCTTGAGCTAAGCTACACTTACCAGCATCATCACATCGCCCAGCTGTTCCTGGGTCAAATTTTACGCTATTTAATGCATATGCTATCGCGCCTCTTGGTCCACCAGTTTCAACTCCAGATTCAGATACAAGAATTGGACGAAGTGAAAAAGAATGATTAATATTTTGTGGACTAATAGTATTGGGATTGTGCGGATTAGGGAAAGTCCCTACCTCATGATTTGGAATACCGTTTCCGGAGAGCACTCTATCAAGAGTGTTACACGTCCATGCATATTTACTATTTGTATTAACAGATTCATCACTATTATAGATATCTTCACTTAATTCACATAAAATATTTGCTGTAGAATACGCACCTTCTTGAATATTCTCGTTCAAAGAACTATTTGAATCATCACAACCTGATAAAAGAATCATAAGTCCAGATAAGTGAAGGTGAAAAAACTTTTTTGGTTTCATGGTCAACTTTCATTTTTTATTTAATTAATCCATTAGACCAAAGTAAAAATAAATAGTTAAATAAATTTATTTTATTCTAAATAAATGTATAATTTATTTAATGGCAAAACTAAAAAAATCTTTAGGTTTACTAGATAGTATATCTCTTTTAATTGGGATTACAATAGGTTCAGCTATTTTTGCAACTCCTCAAATTATTGCAGGATATGCAGATTCATTTACTTTAATTATTATACTATGGCTTATAGTCTCTGTTTTTGTTTATACAGGTTCTCTAATCTATGCTGAACTTGGTTCTCGTTTTCCAAAAACAGGTGGAGAATATGTCTATATAAAAGAAGCTTTTGGACCTTTTTGGGGATTTATCTTTGGTTGGGCTCAGTTACTCATAATTCGAACAAGCCCTGCTGCTGGAATCAGTTTAATTACAGCCAATTATTTAGGTTATTTCATACCGATGAGTCAATTTGAAAAGATTATAGCTTCAATTATAATTATAATTATTTTTGGTATAATTAATTATATGGGGGTCGAGAAAGCAAGCTTCTATAATAAGTTTTCTACACTGATCAAAACATCAGGAATTATTATTTTTACCATAGCTGGTCTTGCAGCCTTTGAAGGCGACTTCTTGAAATTATCAGAGACTGCGAATGTAACTGAAAATTTGGGACCAATTGGAAATATAGTAGCTGCGTTAATGCTAATTCTGTTTTCATTTTTAGGATGGGATAGGGTTGGATATATAGCTGGAGAGATGAAAAATCCACAAAAGATAATTCCTAAAACAATGTTTTACGGCATATCATCTATAGCCGTTATTTATATTTCAGCAAATATCCTCTACCATACAGTACTAGGAATGGATGGTGTTCGATCAAGCTCAATTGTCGCTTCAGATATATCTACTTTGTTATTTGGAAATTTAGGCGCAACTCTAATGTCAATTACGGTTATTATTTCAGCAACTGGAAGTATTAATGGAACAATGATGTCTGCAAGTCGTCTTTACTACGCTATGGCGAGAGATGGGTTATTATTTAAATGGTTTGACAATATTCATCCAAAGTTTAGAACTCCAAACAATGCAATTCTTGCTCATTGTATTTGGGGCATTATTCTATTAGTTGTGAGGCAAAACTTTGAAACAATTGTAACTGGTATGGTATTTACAATACTTATTTTTTATACTTTTACAACGGCAGCTTTCTTCAAATTTAGAATATTAGATATCGGTGAGAGTGGTTATAGAATGCCTCTTTATCCTTTATTACCTTCAATTTATTTATGCGGTCTTATAAGCTTAGTTATACTACGGATTTACTATCAATTTAACCTCTCTATGCAAGACCTATTGTTTGTAGTATCTGGAATACCAGTTTACTTTTTATTTTTTAAAAAAAATAATATCTTACTAAATAACTAATATTTCATTTTTATAGGAGGCAACATGACTTCAACTCACGAATATAAAGAAGATGTCCGGAACAAAGATATTCAAATATATATTAATGGTGAATTTTATCACCGATCCAAAGCATACATCTCGGTTCTTGATGCAGGCTTTCTTTTAGGCGATGGAGTCTGGGAAGGAATTCGACTTCACAATGGCATTCTTCTTCACCTTGATGATCATTTAGACCGTCTTTTTTATGGTGCTAATGAAATCGCACTTGAAATAAGCACAAGTAAAGAGGAATTAAAGAAAATACTTACTGAAACACTTGAAAAAAATAATATGTTTTCTGATGTTCATATTAGATTGATAATTTCAAGAGGATTAAAGAAAACACCATACCAACATCCAAAAGTTACTATTGGAGATCCATCAATAGTCATAATTCCTGAATATAAAAAGCCTGACCCAAAAGTTGGAATTAATGGTATAAGGTTAGCTATTGTTTCTACGTTAAGAGATAATCGTGTTCAAAATCCTCATGTTAATTCTTTAAGTAAACACAATTGTATTGCAGCTTGTATTGAAGCAGATAAAAAAGGGGCAGATGAAGGCTTAATGCTTGATCCTTACGGCTATATATCTACTTGTAACTCAACTAATTTTTTTATTATAAAATCAAATGAAGTATGGACGTCTACCGGTGAACATTGTTTAAATGGAATCACAAGACAAAATGTGATACGCATATGTAAGGAGAAGCAAATTAGTCTAAAAGAAAAAAACTTTAACGTAAAAGATGTATTATCTGCTCATGAAATTTTTGTAACGGGAACCTTTGCAGGTATTATCCCAGTAATAAGTGTTGATGAAAAAGTGATTGGCAATGGAATAAGAGGAGAGAAAACAAAAATATTGCAAGATTACTACATTAAAGATATCGAATCTAAAAATTTATAGTTTGAAAAGATAAAATATGAGTTGGATTAATGAATCGAAGTGAAAAAGCAAAAAAGATTGGAATTATTCTAGAACGACTTTACCCTGCCCCACCTATTCCACTTGAGCATTCTAGTGCATATACATTACTAGTTGCTGTAATGCTATCTGCTCAGACAACCGATAAAATGGTAAATAGAGTAACACCTGCTTTATTTAAAATGGCGAACACACCTAATAAAATGGCTGCACTTAAAGTTGAAAAAATTCAAATGCTAATCCAAAGAATTGGATTAGCTCCAACCAAAGCAAAGAATCTTAAAAAAATGGCTAAACAATTGATAAATGGTGGAGGTGTTCATTCTGATTGGA
>CAJJBS010000032.1 GCA_905182385.1 Fidelibacterota bacterium TCS55 | reverse complement strand
GAGGTTTCCCTCAAGTCGGGGTGAAAGGATTCGAACCTTCGACCCCCTGCTCCCAAAGCAGGTGCGCTAACCGGGCTGCGCCACACCCCGAAATTTTTATTTATCTAATTAAAGGATTCGCAATTTAAAATGCGGGTGAGTGATGGGTCTCGAACCCACAACCTCCTGAACCACAATCAGGTGCTCTAACCTATTGAGCTACACCCACCATTCAAATTTTATTAAATGACTTATATTAGAACCGCTGAAATTAGGTGAATTACCCCTAACTATTAAACAGAAAATTAATACAATATTAAAAAGCTATTTTCATTCAAGATGGTAGATTTAGAAAGTAATTATCGTAATTTTTCATATGCGACTATTAACAAGATATATAGCTAAAGAACTCTTTATGCCTTTTATCTTTTCATTACTGATAATAGTATTTATTCTATTTACTCAGTTTTTGTTAAGAGCTATAGATAGATTTATGGGAAAGGGTTTAGATCCAGGAATAATATTTGAATATCTTTTTCTTAATTTAGGTTGGATTGCTGCTCTTGCAGTTCCGATGGCTGTTTTAGTTGCTGCTCTAATGGCATTTGGTCAGTTTTCAGAAGATAATGAGATAACTGCTATGCGTGCTTCTGGAATTAGTTTTACAACAATTGTTCGCCCTGCTCTTATTATGGGATTAATTATTGCAGGAATACTTATTCTATTTAATTCTTTTATTATGCCCGAAATGAATTTTAAAGCCCGAATGCTTTCAGGTGATATTTACAGGAAACGACCAGGCCTAAATATTGAGCCAGGTTATTTTATGGATGATCTACCAAATTATAGTATCATTATTCGCGATAAAGAAAATGAGATATTAAAAGATGTTCGAATATTTAGCAAAAGTGGTCGTGAAACCCAGACAAGTATTCATTCAAAAACTGGAAGACTTTCGACAATTGATGATGCAATTATTTTAGATTTATTTAATGGAGAAATTCATGAAATAGATCTAAGTGACTATGGGAATTATAGGCGTATAGAATTTAATAAACATAAAATTACTATTCCTGCAGATGATCTATTTTTGAATCGTAGAGATACTACAAGCAGATCAGATAGAGAAATGACTATTGGGATGATTATTGATAAGAGAAAAGATATTAATAAAAGAACCAATATCGTCAAAGCTCGAATTGGAAGAGCTTTCTTAAGGACGGGGAATGACAGTATTGTTCCTCCAACTTTTGAAGACTCTGAAATTATATTAAATCAATATAAATCATTTTTTTCCAGTGATACTTCAAAATCTGGAGATGAAATTTATAAAAATGAAAAAGATACAGATATTGCAATTAGACAATTAAGGAATGAATACAATCTTCTTAGAAGTTATAGTAAGTCAAATAATAAATATGAAGTTGAGCTTCATAAGAAATTTTCATTACCGGTTGCATGTATTTTATTTATTATGACAGGTGCTTCTTTAGGTGTCCTGTTTAGAAAAGGGGGCTTTACGATTGCAACAAGTCTATCATTTGGTTTCTTCCTAGTTTACTACGTCTTAATGATTGGAGGGGAAGATCTTGCTGATCGTACAATATTAACTCCAATGGTTGGCATTTGGTTTCCAAATGTTTTGTTATTAATAATCGCCACTTATCTATTACTTCATACAGTCAGAGAGCAACCACCTCTTCGTTTTGAATTCAATATTTTTAAAAAAATAAAAAATAAAATAAATGAATCCAAAAAATCTGATTCAACATAAGTCTGATGGTCAGGAGATCTCAAAACCCGACCTAACTTCTTTTATTTCTTCATATCTAAATAATAGTATCAACGACAATGATATGATACTTTTCTTAAAAGCTGTTCATATAAATGGTATGACAACTAATGAAATGTATGCACTTACAGAAGTAATGATAGATTCTGGTAAAAGAATTAAATTTTCTAATATGGATAATTATGTTGCGGATAAACATTCTACTGGAGGTGTTGGTGATAAAGTATCAATTATTTTAGCTCCTTTAATGGCTGCTAGCGGTTTAGCAATTCCTATGATTGCAGGAAGAAGTTTAGGCCACACTGGAGGAACAATTGATAAGTTAGAAACAATTCCAAATATGAGCCTGAACCTTTCAATTAATAAATTTAAATCAAATGTTGAAAGTTTTGGCCTTAGCATTATGGAACAAACTGATTCTATTTGCCCCGCAGATAAAAGAATGTATGCACTAAGGGATATAACAGGTACAATCGACTCAATACCTCTCATTTGTGGATCAATAATGAGTAAAAAAATAGCTGAAGGAATACAAGGGCTTGTTTTAGATATAAAAATAGGTAATGGAGCCTTTATGAATACTATGGATAAAGCAGTTGAACTTGGCGATGCACTTAAAAATATTGGGGAAAGTTTTAATATTAATACAGATATAGTTTTTTCTAGCATGGATCAACCTCTTGGCAATACAGCTGGTATGTGGTGTGAAGTCGAAGAATCTATATCTACTTTAAAAGGAGAAGGTCCAAAAGATCTTCTAGAATTAACCTATCAATTAGGTAGTAAGTTATTGGTACAAGCAGGAATCACTAAATCAGAAACTTCTGCTATTTCTATTCAAGAGAACTTGATTCAATCTGGGAAAGCATATCAAAAGTTTGAAGAGTTTATAAATGCTCAAAATGGTCTAGTATCTAAACTTAGCAATATAAATAAACCTAAATACGAGAGAATCATAAAATCAAATAAAAGTGGATATATAACGGGAATGGATACTTTAAAAATAGGTTGGGCTTTAGTAGACTTAGGTTGTGGCCGAAAAAATAAACATGATAAACTTGACCCAACTGCAGGAATAGAATTTATTACAAAAATTGGTGATCAAATAAAATCTGGCGAACCTATTTTTAGATGTTTTAATTCTAAAAAAAGTAAATTGGATAAAGTTTCAAAAAACTTAATGAACGCTATAACTATTGGTCCAGAAAAAAAAGACCATCTATTATTCAGGAATCCATAAATAACAATTAAGTAAATTATTTGAAAACAAAACTATTAACTAAATCTTTACTCATAATTTTTATTTTTAGCCTTGTTACTGGTTGTGCAAACTTTATTGCTCACGATCTTACAAAGCCTAATAGAAATATTAAGAGTCATAAAGTTCAAATCAATGATATTCAAATGTCATATTACACTTTAGGAGATAAAGATAAATATCCGTTAGTCTTTTTACATGGCGCTTTAGTTTTCACTGATTATTACAATGATCTAATCGAAAATTTATCAAAAGAATACTATATAATTGGAGTCGATATAAGAGGTCATGGAAGAACAACTTTAGGCACTAATTCTCTTTCTTTCACCCAAATCAGTAAAGATATAATTGAATTAACAAATCAACTTGAAATCAAAAAATTCAATTTGGTAGGTCATAGTTTGGGTGGAATAATATTACTTTATTTATCGAAGGATTATCCAAATAAAATTAATAAGGGTGTTTCAATAGCTTCTTTATATCATTATGATGGTATTGATTTCAATAATAATAAATTTAAGTTTTTCACAAAGGATGGCTTTAGAGAAGAAAAAGGGTTTTATTCAAACTATATCCTTAAGGTAATCGATAAATCATACCATAGGATAGGTGAATTAGATAAATATAATAAAACAAAAGTAATTTTAGCTGAATCTAAATCGATTATTTATCCAGAGCTTACAACTCTAGATCTAAATCAAATAGAAACACCTATTTTAGTATTTGTTGCAGAAAAAGATAAATTAATTAAACCTTCTCATACAATTAAGATGTCAAATGAACTTAAAAATAGTAACTATAAAATAGTTAAAAATGCAAATCACGATAGAATCGTTATAAATAAAAAATTTATAAAATTAATATCTACTAATGCTCTAGAATTTTTAATGGAGTGAAGCCGAGGCTCTTTATTAGTTTCTGCGATGAACTTTACAAATTTGAGATGGTTCTGTACCTGAAATAAAAATTTCAGTTTCAACAGGACAAAGATTAGTAGGCTTATTTTTTGTTGTTGAACATATTTCTAAATCCAAAACTCCACTGGGTCTTTCAAACTGTAATTGTTTCAAATTTAAAGTATCATGGGCTAAAGCCATGAAATTTGCCCATGCAGGTAATGCAGCACGAGAACCATCTTGATTCACGCCTAAACTTACTCTAGGATCATCCACTCCAATCCAGACTCCAGCTGCTATTTGTTTTGAAAAACCTACAAACCATGCATCTGTCCAGTTTTGAGTCGTACCTGTTTTTCCTCCAGCAGGATGATAAAAATTATGTCGCCACCTTGCACTTCCTCCAGTTCCCGCATCCATAACTGTTTGAAGCATCGATGTCATTATATATGCTGACTCTTCTCTTAAAACTTCTTCGCGAATTGGATAATAGTCTTTTATTGTATTACCATATCTATCTTCAATACGAGTAATTGCAAAAGGTTGGCTCAATACTCCTTTATTTGAGAAAGCTGAATAGGCATTAACCATATCAAGAAGGTAAACTTCTGAGGTCCCTAATGCGATTGCATCCACTGCTCTAATATTAGTATTGATACCCATCCTATTTGCAGTTGCTTTTACTTCTCTAGCTGGAACTAATTCTTTTACAACTCTTATTGCTATAAGGTTAATAGACTTACGAATTCCTTCACGGAGACTAGTTAGTCCACTTGTTGTACCATTATAATTTCGAGGCATCCATTTTTCCCACTCACCTTCAGCATTTAAAATATTAAGTACTAGCGGCTGATTTAATAATTGTTTTGAAACCGGATATCCATTATCAATAGCTGTTGCATAAACAAAAGGTTTAAATACAGATCCTGGCTGTCTTTTTGCTTGCACCGCTCGATTGTATTGATCATGGTAATCTGGACGACCACCAATCATGGCAAGTATCGCACCTGTTGTTGGGTCCAAGGCTACAAAAGAACCTTGAACTAATAATTTATTACGTAAATCTGTGTATAAAGTAGAATCTCCCTCCATCATCATTTTAACTGTATCTCTAGGAAAAATACCAAGATATGCTAGTTTAGAGAACTCTTCTTCATCATTAAAAAGACGTGAATTTAACTTCTGCTGGTTCTTTTTAATTGTTTCCATTAAAGAACGTTCTGCTATATTTTGTAATCGTGTATCGAGTGTAGTATATATTTTCAATCCATCTCTATAGATGTTAACACCTAATTGCTCATCTTCTTTTTCAAGAGTCCTTCTAATATATTCTGTAAAATATGGTGCAGTTCCTTTAGTTTGTTTTTGAGATATATTTTCAGATGTAATTGCTCTAGCCTCAGAAAAAATATCTTTTGTAATAAATTTTTGATCACGCATAACTCGAAGCACAACATTTCGTTTATAATGAGCTCTTTCAGAATGTCTTACGGGACTATATCTTGCAGGAGCTGGCAATATTCCTACTAACATTGCTGATTCCCCTAAATTTAGTTCACTTGCATCTTTAGAAAAATAACGTTTTGCCGCAGCTTGCACACCATAGGTCCCATGACCAAAATGGACATTATTTAAGTACATTTCAAGTATTTCATCTTTAGTATAAGTTCTTTCAATCTGAATTGCTGTGATGATTTCTTTAATTTTTCTAGTTATTGTTTTTTTAAAACCTATTGTATCATATAATGTTCTTGCCACCTGCTGCGTTAAAGAACTAAAGCCTTGAGCATATCCAAGGTTAATTATATTTATAGCAATTGCTCTTAAAATACTTCTTGAATCAATACCCCAATGACTATAAAAACGCCTATCCTCAGATGCAATTACTGCATTTTTCATATTATTTGGAATCTGATCTAGACTAATAAAAATGCGTTTTTCTAAGTATAATTCATCCAAGATTACCCCATCAGCTGAGTAAATACGTGTAACAAGATCTGGATCATAATTCTCTAGTTGATCAAGCGAAGGTAAATCTTGAGCTAAATAAAAAATATATCCTAAT
>CAJJBS010000031.1 GCA_905182385.1 Fidelibacterota bacterium TCS55 | reverse complement strand
TCGTATAAAATTGCCATAGAATGCAGAACATTTTTTGAATCTGGTCTTATTTTCAATGCGTTAACAAAATACTTTTCAGTCTCTTTATATTCTTTAATTTGATAATTACTTAAACCCAATAAATATTGAATTGAGAATACTTTTTTAAAAGTAGTAGAAACAGGTTCAAGTAATGAAATAACTGATTGATTGTCATTTTCGCTCATGAAAACTAAAGATCTACTATAGTAGCCTCTCCAATCTTCAGGAAAATTAGTAATAAGCTTATCACCCAAAATAGATGCTTTAACTATTTGATTTTGTTCCATATAAATATCAAATAAGGAAAAATAGTAGTTTGGATTATTAGGAGAATCATTTACCAGAGCTTCTAATAAAATTATAGACTCTTCTTTTTTTCCGCTTCTAAATAATAAGAGTGCAAATTGGGCCTTTCTATCAGATGTTTCACCATATTGTTTATTTAATATTTCAATAAATTCAATACCTTCCTGGAATGATTCTGAACGTGATAGTAAATCAATATAAATTGATAAATATCTTGATTCATCTAAATTAATTTTTGCTAATTTTTTAAAAATTTCTTTTGCTTTTTCTTCATCATTAATTTGAAGAGATAATCTACCCGCGGTCTCTAATAGCTCATTCCTACTTGAGTCGAATGAATAAGCTTTTAAATAAAGTTCTATTGCCTCTTTATATTTTTGATTTATTTTTTTTAACTCAGCTAATGCAATGATATATCTAGGTTCATCAGGATATAAAATATTTAATTTTTGCAAGTAATTAGTGGCTTCAGAGTATTTCTTTTCTAAGATATATTGATCTGATATCATCTGAAGAGCTTGTTTATCAGTAGGGTCATTTTTAATGGCTTGAAGTAAATGGTCCTCTGATAATTTTGGTTTACCTAAATTCCAATAACTCTCTGCTATGGCGGTATGAATTGCACTAACATTTGGATCCAAAGCAAGAGCTTGTTGAAATTCAATAATCGCCATTGCAAAATCACCTTGATTCATTAATAATTGACCATCCATAAAATGACGTAAACCTTTTGGGTCTGGAATATTTTTATCTATTTCAACAATATTTTCTGTTGATGAATCAATAGATAGATTACGGTTTGAAGTAGTTTTACAACTAATCAATATTAATAAAGTTATAATTAGATAGTTTTTATTTTTCAGCAATTGAGACTCCATTCCCACCTTTAGACTTAGTGACATACATGGCATTATCTGCCAAAGAAATTAATTCTCTTACATCTTGTGCATGTGAAGGGTACCCCGCCATACCAGCGCTAATAGATACCTTTAAAGAAATTCCTGAATTTAGAAATACTTTTTCTGAAATTTTATCAACAATTCTTTGAGCGAGGGGAAGGCAACTAACGATATCTGTATTAACTAATATAACTGCAAACTCATCTCCACCATATCTTCCAACAACATCAATTGCACGTACATTTTCAGATATAATTTTGCTGACTTCTTGTAAAATGTAATCTCCTTGTAAATGCCCATGGTTATCGTTCATAGATTTAAATTTATCGATATCTAATACAACTAGACCAAGATTGTGATTAAAACGTTCAGATCTACTAATTTCTTCATCAAAACGATCTAGAAAAGTTTTGTGGTTTAGTAAGCCGGTTAATCCGTCATGCATTGCGCTTAGATTCACACGATTATACTCTTTTTGCCAAAGCAGTATAGTACTTACAGTACTGCATAATATTTCCAATAACTTCTCATCTGTATTAGTATATTTTCTTGACTTGAACCTCTCTAAAGTGATTGCTCCAATAGGGTTACCTTTTGATTTGATTGGAATACTTAATATTGACATAAAGTTAAAGGTCTCTTTATCACCAGGGAAGAAACGATCTAATTCTGGAAAATTCTCTAGCCAAGAATTTGAATTAATCATCTTGTTCTTCTTTATAGATAGCCCATGGAGGGTATTTTTCATAATAAATTCTTGACCTTGATCAGCATCATCATGAATACCGTCAACTAGTTGTATTTTAGCATCTTTTTTATTATCAGATAAAATTACAGTTAATTTATCATATTCAAAAAATGAACGACAAATACCACGAATTGATTCAAATAGTTCTGACTCATCAGATTTAACCTCTAATTTGTCAAATAAATTATTAACTCGAGCAGAAAAATAATTATCAACTAAAAGTGAATCTAGTTCTTCTAAATCACTCACACGTTCGGTAATTACATCAACTAATTTTTCAATAATATTTTTATCATTATTATTAATAGAAGAAAAGTGATCACTGAAAACAACCATACAACCAACTATATTATCAGAATATTTAATTGGAAAACCAAGTATAACTTCACTACCTCTCCATGTTTTTTTACCAAATATCTCTTCCCAATCATCATCATTCTTCTCTTTATTAATAATTGTTGGATTCGTATTTTTAATTATTTTTGAAATTATACTATTTTTCAAATTTATAAAATCTTCATAACCAACTTTTGAACTATTTTGCTTTTTATAACCTTTATTTTCTGTATCGGTCATATAGATAGCAGTTATGTATTTCGAGTTAACAACAGTTACTAAATCTATAATTTGTTCAATTAACTTATTATAATGTAATTGAGTAGTAGACAACTCTGGAATCTTTTGTAAACCATCATTGTCGATATTTTTAATCAATAATTTATTTTTAATAATCTTAGGAAATGCATATGATAAAAAAATAATAGCTAAGGCTCCTATAGCTAATCCTTTAAGAATTAAAAAAATAAAATTATCATAATTAGGATATGTTAATAAAATAACAATTGTAAAAAATAATATAATAACTGCAATTTGTCGTTTAAATAACATGCTAAAAATTAAAAATCCCTACGGTCAAATACATCAACTACAGAGATTTATTTTATATATTAAAAAAAGAACTATTTTCGATCTTTTACAAGTTGAACCTTGCTATTTAATCTAAAATTTTTCTTATTAATAATTGTTGTATCAGAAGAATCACTTTTTGCTTCTTTCGAAACTAATACTTGAGGTTGTGATTTTATATTTATATCCTTGATGTTTAAATTTGGTGGATTTATATCTCCTGTAAATGCTGATGCACTATTATCCATTAAAATTGATTGAGGCCACATATTAATCCCTATTGATATAAATGAGATTACTAGAATTGACATTAGAGTAGCATAGAGGGGTGTAAATCCGAAGAGAGATTTTGAAGGTTTTTCAATGATTTTTTTAACAGGCCTATTTTTTTCAAATTGAATTCTTTTAAATAGATTAGGCATGAAATCTTTTGAAGCTTTAATATTACTAAAGTTTTTTGTTGATTTTAAAGTCGAACGAATATCATCAACTAAATTTTTAGCATCAATATTTTTATTCATGTATTCTTCAAAAAGTTTTCTATCACTTATAATTAAATCATTATCTAAATATGCTGAAATAGAATCTTCAAATTGGTAACGATTCATCTATATACTATCTCCTATTTTTAAATCTTTCAATTCTATTTGTAGTTG
>CAJJBS010000030.1 GCA_905182385.1 Fidelibacterota bacterium TCS55 | reverse complement strand
AAGAAATATTTGGGTTGGTATGGCAAGAGAAACCGCTCATCAACTTGGAACACCTGTCTCGGCTCTAATGGGATGGGTAGATAGATTGAAATCACACCCAGATGAATCTTTAATTGTATTAAAAGAAATGGAATTAGATTTAGAAAGATTAAGTCAGATAAGTGATAGATTCAGTAAAATTGGATCTAAAACTACTCTAAAGAAAATATCGTTAAATAATTTAGTTAATGAACAAGTTAAATATATTAAAAAAAGAGTACCCGCTTTTGCTAATAAACTTTTTTTAGAGATGAAAGTGACTGAAGATATTTATGTTAAAGGTAATATAACTTTGTTGGGTTGGGCTATAGAGAATATTATTAAAAATGGTATTGACTCTATAAAAAATGAAGAAGGAAGAGTTGAAATAAATATTTTGAATAAAAAAGAATTTGGGTTAATTCATATTATTGATAATGGAGTTGGTATTGAAAAAAAAGATTGGAAAAATATTTTCAGACCTGGTTTTAGTACAAAAAATGGAGGATGGGGATTAGGGTTATCTTTAGTTAATCGAATAATTAAAGAAATTCATCATGGAGAAATAAAAGTACTTAGAAGCGAAAAAGATATTGGGAGCACTTTTGAAATTTGTTTAAATAAAATTGGTTAATATTATAAATGATTACTTATTCTAGGTAATTTGTAAACTTAATAAAGGAGTGAGAAATTGAATTTTAATTTTTTATTTGCTGGCGGTCAAGGATCAACTAGTGGTGGATTGATGGCTTATTTGCCATTTATTCTGATTTTAGCAATAATGTATTTTCTAATGATCAGGCCACAAGCAAAACGACAAAAAGAAAAAAAAAACATGTTAAATACTTTATCAAAAGGTGACAATGTTATTACTATAGGTGGTATTCATGGATCTATTAGTGGTTTTAAGGGCAAGGAAAAGAAAGCAGTTATTTTAAAAATTGATAAAAATACTTCTATGACAATTAATAGATCGGCAATAGCAGGTTTAACTGATAAAGTTAAGGAATCTGATACTCAAGCAATCGAGGTTGAACAGTAATGGCTTTAATGGATGTTGTACATTATGGAGACCCTATACTTAGAAAAAAATGCGATAAAGTTAATGACTTTAAGGGTTTAAATAAATTAATTGATGATATGTTTGATACAATGTATGAAGAAAATGGGATTGGCCTTGCTGCTAATCAAGTTGGAATAGATCTTAATTTATTTATTATCGATATCTCTGATATTGAAGAAGAAGGTGAACGGATTCATATATTCATTAATGGAGAAATTATTGGTAGCTCCGGAGAATCATGGTTTGAAGAAGGTTGTTTATCTATACCAGATGTTAGACTAGATATCAAAAGACCTGAGAAAATTACATTTAAATATCAAGATTTAGATGGAGAAGTACATACAGATGAAATTGAAGGATTATTAGCTAGAGCAATTCAGCATGAGGTTGATCATTTAAATGGCATCTTCATTGTCGATCGTGTTTCTGAAACAAAAAAAATCACGGTAGATAAAGAATTAAAAGCCATAAAAAAAGAAGCTATTGATAAAGCTAAGTATAGAAAGGCTTTTGTCCTTTAAATCTGATTTATTTACGTCTAATTATAATTTAAGGTTAAGTTCATGAAGATAGTTTTTATGGGTAATCCACCCATCTCTTGTCATTTACTTAATACACTTTATAAATCTAAGCATGATATTGTTGGAGTAGTTAGTAATAGACCTAAAGCAATGGGACGTGGTAAAAAACTAAGATTTACAGCTGTAGGCGAACTTGCAAATTCATTAAATATTCCATTTATAAGTTTCAATTCAGAAGATGAAATAGTAACAAAAAATGAATTACAAAAACTAGAGCCGGACCTTTTTGTTGTTATGGCCTTTAGAATTCTATCTGATTCTATTTTATCTATTCCAATAATAGGTGCAATTAATATACATACCTCATTATTACCAAAATATCGTGGAGCAGCACCTATCCAACACTCTTTAATTAATGGTGATAAAAAAACAGGGTTAACCACATTTATGATTGAATCAAAGGTTGACGCAGGAGGAATAATACTTCAAAAAGAGATTCAAATTAATAAAGAGGATACTTTTGGTTCTTTATCTGTAAAGATGGCGAATGAGTCAGGTAAATTAACCTTAGAATCAATAAACAAAATTGAACAAGGGCATAAGCCTATTCCTCAAAATAATTCTGATTTTACATTGGCGCCTAAAATTTTAAAATCATACTATTTGATCGATTGGTATAAAAATGCTGAATCAATCCATAATCAAATTAGAAGTCTTGCTCCAAAACCAGGCGCATATACAATAATTAATAAAAAACGTTTTAAAATTTTAAAATCTAAAGTTTATTCAAATGATTCATCAGATGATCCAGGTAAAATAATTAATATCAATAAAGAAAAATTAATAATTTCATGTAATAAAAGTTTATTAGAATTAGTTGAAATTCAGGTTGAAGGTAAAAAAATAATGTTAGCATCTGATTGGATAAAAGGTATTCAAAACCCTTTAAAGATATCTATTAGTTTATGATTTATGATGCACGGTATCATGCTTTTCAAATATTAAAAAAATTTTATAGAAAAAATGATAGATTGAAATCTGTGCGTGATAATTATTATAAACATAATAAGCTTTCACAAAATGAACTTAATCGCTCATTAGTATTAAGTAATGAAGTGGTTCGATGGTCTAGGCGTCTTGATTCTTGGATTAAACTAAGTTTAGATAAACCATTGAAAAAATTAAATCCAAGCATTCACTTACTTTTAAAGCTAGGTTATTATGAAGCAACTATGGATAAGGAAGTTCCTAACCATGCAGTTGTTAATTCATGGGTTGAACTCACAAAATCAATGATGGGAAATAAATTTAGTGGCCTAGTAAATGCTTTATTAAGAAAAGGGATTAAGATAGATTCAAATAAAAGAAATAATAATCTAACACATGGTGAATGGTTTTCATTTCCAGATTGGATGTTAGA
>CAJJBS010000029.1:5594-19530 GCA_905182385.1 Fidelibacterota bacterium TCS55 | reverse complement strand
CATTTGTTGCTCGTTTTTCAATAAAAGTTGGAATATTTGCTATAACATACCAATCTCCCATGAACTTTTCAATATCTACATAATCAACTGTTTCTAATCGAGAGTATTCTTTTTTAATTTCTGAATTATCTCCATTACAACCATAATTAAATAAAATTATGATTAATAGCATAAATTTAAAATTCATCAACTAGTTCTTCTTTCTGCTTCTGCAATTACATCTTTGAAGAGATTAATTATACTTATTTTATTAATTTTTTCTGTAAGAAAATTAGGAATAGATCCACCGGGATCCATAAATAACCTATAGGATATTTTAATTCTATTTTCATCAACACTATCCATCAACCAAATACCTGCTCCATATTTTAAGTATATAATATCACCGTTACTTAACGATTCATTATCTAATAATTTTGTGTCTTCTTCTAACAAAAACCATTTCACTAAAGTTTTTGAATCTCTGATATTTATTTCATTTTTGATTAATTTAAAACAATAGTGTCTATCATTAATAAATGGAAAATTGATTGGAATAAATTGATATCCAACTACAGCGCTACTATCTCTTTTTAATTGTTTAGTAACCATTTTGCTAGAGCTACTTAAAAAAGATTCATAATTTTCAACATCCATTAGTACCTCTTGAATACCTAAAGGTGAAACAGAGGTTTCATAGCTAACCATTACAGCATTTAAATTTTGATCTTCAATATTTTTAGTGAATAATTTATATCCTTCAATTTGATCAATAATTTCCCAACCTTTAGATGTTTCAAGTAATTTATAAAGTTCTACAGGTTCTGTATTGTTTTTCTCTGAACTAGCAAAGACTATTTGAAAAATAAAAATTAGAATAAATTTAAAAAAAACCATATATCACTGCTCCAACTAATTTTTAACCAACAATTGCACTTGATTTTATATAGATATATTAAACTAAACAAGCATAAAAGCGTTATGAGCGTTTTTATCTCATTATTTTATAGAAACTAGAGTTGAGTTTCTTTCTCAAAGAACTTATTAATAATTAATATTTTAAATATATAAATTTCAAATCAAACTCCAATCATTTGAAAAATTTATTAATTACTATTAATTATCGAGAGGATTGTCAAGGCGCTGATTAATCCAATTGTTTAATCCATAAAAGATTATAAGAACAATACCCCACTGCACTAAACAAGTAGCAACACTATAATAATTTGTAGGGTCATACCAATCATCTGGAGCATAAACTGTTGCTGATAACCACATCCACCAACTAAAAATAGTAATACCTATTATGGGTACAACGTAATTAATTACTGGTGCCCACCAAATAGGGAAAGCCCAATCATCTTTACTTTCTGCGCTGATTTCAATAATTATACGACTTAAACCATATTTAATCGCAGCAAAAGCTACAAAAACACCTGCAAGCATAAGTGCAATGCCCCAAACAAAATCCTGATTACCTAAAATTTCTAAATTATTAGCAGATGGAATACCCATAATAAAACATACTCCTACAATCCAACCAACTGCTGTGGATCGCTTAACACCAAAATCGATTAGATTTCGAACAGCTAGTTCAAGCATTGACATCAAAGATGAAAAACCAGCAAATGTTAATCCAAGAAAAAATAAGATCGCTAAAGGTTTCCCAAATGACATTTTAGCAAAGAGTTGAGGCATCCATATAAATGTTAAGCCTGTAGATCCAGGACCAGAAGCTTTCATAATCTCTAAAATCTCAGGTTTAGACATATTCATATCATTTCCAAGAATTGAAAATACTGTGCTAAAAATCATAATTGCTGCTAACAATGATACAATATTGTTCCCAATTGCAGTCATAAATGCATTTTTAATTATTCCATAACGTCTTCGAATATATATAGCATAAGTCATGAACAGTCCCCAACCAGCACCTGTATCCCATGCATTTTGTGTTAGAGCATCAAGCCAAATTCTAGGATCTTTTAATTGAGACCATTCCGGTGTAAAAAGGTAAGAGACTCCAGCCATTGAGCCCGGTAAAGATAGTGCTCTAAATACACAAAGTAATACAATCGCTAAAAGTGTAGGAATTAATACTTTATTTACTTTTTCAATTGAAGAGACACCTTTATAAATGGCAAGCCCTCCAATGCTCATTGCAATTCCATGAAACATAATTGGAAAAGAACTGTTTTGAAAATTATTCCATAGTTCCCAAGAACCATCTGTTGTCGCAGGTAAATCTGAAAAAGTCATGCTACCGAAATAATAAATATTCCAACCCACAACCACTGAATAATAGAAAGCAATCGCCGCTGCAACAAAACCTATAAATCCACCTAAAAATGCAAATGGCTTACCCATAAAATGTACAAATGCTCCCACTGTACCTTTCCTTGAAGTCCTTCCCATAACGTACTCAACAATAATTAAAGGAATGCTCCACAAAAATAGAAAAGTGATCCAAGCAATAAGAAAGCTTCCTGCTCCATCATCTCCTCCATTTGAAGCAGCAATTCGTGGAAACCTCCAAATATTACCAGTACCAACTGCAATTCCTAGTGCACTAACTAAGAAAGTAAATCTAGAAGAAAATCTTGGTGTTGAATTAGTCATTATAAAACCTCATTATGTTCAAATTACGCCAACTAATAAGTAATGAGTGTAAAATGAATCAACTCTTTAAGCAAAATAAAAATAAATGATTTAATTATGATTAGATTAAGAGAAAATCATAAAACTATTAATTAGTTTAAAGAATTAACCTAGAGCTTCTTCTTTGTATATCTCATAAACTTCACTGAAAAGATTAATATCTGCTTCAAAAGTTTCAGGCAGAAGAGGTCCGAAAGAAAATCGAAAGAATCTGGCATAAGGTGTTATATAGCTGGGGTCTTTCGAATGAGGACGTCCCATATCACAGTCAAAAGCACAAAGAATTGCGGCACCGCGCTTGAAAAGTCGCTTGTTAAGTTCATTACTAGTCATACCTTCTGGTAACTCGAGCCAGTGATAAAAACCTCCATTACCAGTATAAACGCTTATGCCCATTTCTTTGAATGCTTTACCATATCGCTCACGTTGCCAATTATAATGTTCTTCTACCGCTTTGCGTGCTTTCTTAACACGACTAGGATTGAGGAGCTTAATTGCATAATGTTGAGAAGGATGGCTTACACCACCCATGCCAAAACTTGAATAATTAGCCAAAATTTCTATATTTGACTTACTCGCAATAATCCAGCCAATACGAATACCTGGGGATTGTAACCCCTTTGTACAAGCACCAGAAAGAAAAATATTGCTATTATCTAGATCCTTAATGAATTCAATGCCACTAACTGACGGAGAGTGGAACATCTCATATGCCTCATCAAGTAAAAGACCATTCTTTGGCTGCTCAGCAATTTCGATAAGTTCACGAAGTTCTTCACCCCAGCGTGTTTGGCCTGAAGGGTTTTGAGGGTTTGATATAATGGGAAGAATTGAGGTTTCCTTATCTGAATTTTTCCGACTAAAGTATTCTCTATTTTTTGGATGAAAGTTGTTCTCTTTTGTAAAAGGAACTATCTCATAGTTTGTTTTGGTTTGTGCCATTATATCAAGATATGCAGGCCACTCAATATTTCCGATCCGTACCGTTACATGTTTTTTTAAAAATGCAAGCACAGTATAAATCCCAGGACGACCTCCAGAGAATATCATCACATTTTCAGCTGTAATTGTTGATCTATATTGCGTGTTATAATACTCAACAATGGCATCGCGTAGTTTAGGGTGACCCCAAGCCTTTGGGTATAATCGATCTTCCCAAGTAATATCAATACTCTTTGGCAGCTCTGGCCCACCGAACTTTTTTAATTGTGAAGTCAGCGGAAAGCCTTGAGACCACGGATGCGTACCTTCAGTGCCCATAAAGCTACCAAAAGTGTCCCTGAATGCATATAATGTCTCATAGATACCCATAGGAGGTACGTGGCTTAAGAAAGCATTCATCATTGTTTACAATAAGTTTTTCTAATTATGGATTTTGATTAATTCGTCATAACCACCAATAGCCTGACCATCAATTACAATTTGAGGCACTGTTGTAGCTAAACCAACTTCTAAAAGCTTAGATCTATCCCAACCTAATTTTTCAATATTAATCTCTTCGTAATCCCACCCTTTTTCATCAAAAAAACGTTTTGCAAGATTACAATAACTACACCAATTAGTAGTATATATTTTAATTTTTTTCATTTATTTAAAAAATTTTAATTATGATTAAACTTCATGTTTCTCTGCAATAAGTAAGATTTTACGAACAGCATAAAGTCCACCGAAAGAAAGAGTCCATCCAATTAAAAAATATAAATATTCCATATAAAAAACCTTTATAATTATTTAAACACAATGATAATTTAGCTCTTTTGAAACTGTTTCCAATACCTGAAAGTGGGACTAAGCTTTATATAAAATCTAACACATATAATCACCTAAGATTTACCAGAGGATAATAGCCTCAAAGTTAAAAGGCTGGAATGATAATTTTAAAAGCAATAATGAATGCGAATTAGCTCAAATTTGCAATCAAGACAGTGGCTTTAATTACTCAATAATTTAGTCAGTTTTTTTTGGAGTAAAGTTTAGGGATACTGAATTTACACAATAGCGTAACCCCGTTGGCTTTGGACCATCTTCAAAAACATGACCAAGGTGTGAATCACATTTTGCACAAGTTATTTCAGTTCTAATCATACCGTAGCTTAAATCTCTTTTTATATTCACTTTAGTTTCATCTAAAGAATCAAAGAAAGCTGGCCAACCAGAACCAGAGTCATATTTAGTATCAGAACTAAATAATTTATTATCACAACCGGCACAAGTATAAGTACCTTCTTCTTTATGATTGTAATATTCTCCTGTAAAAGCGCTTTCTGTTCCTTGCTCTCTAAGAATTTGGTATTCTTCTGGTGTAAGGCAAGTTTGCCATTCTTTATCTGATTTAACTACTTTATCCATTATAAATCCTTTAGATTTTTTTTCACTAGTTTGACCAATTAAAGTCATTCCAGTGATTGAAAGCCCAATTATTATTGAAAAAATTCTCATATTTAACTTTCTTATAAATTTAAGCAAATCTTCCTTCTTCATAATCCGAAAAAGCCTGCAATATTTCACTTTTAGTATTCATAACAAAAGGTCCTCCACGAGCAACAGGCTCATTTAAGGGCTCTCCTGCAACTAAAATAAATCTAGAGTCTTCTTCTTTAGAATGCAATTTTAATTCACCTTCCTGAGTTAAAACTGCGAGATGGTTTTTATTAATTTCTTTATCTAGAATATTAATACTTCCACTATAAACATAAATGAAACCATTCCACCCATTTTCAATTGGCAAAATTAAATCAGAACCAATATCTAAAAGAATGTCAAAATATAACATACCAGTATGCGGCTTACCTGGGCCACTAATTCCTAGATGTTTTCCTGAAATTATTTTTATTTTTCCATTTTTAAAATTTACGATTGGAATTTCATCCGCATTAATATCGTTATATTTTGGAGATATCATTTTTTTTTCTTTAGGCAGATTTAACCAAAGTTGAAAACCTTTAATTAATCCATCAGTTTGCTCAGGCATTTCACTATGAATAACTCCTTTTCCAGCTGTCATCCATTGTACTGAACCATCAGTTAGAAAGCCTTCATTACCGGCAGAGTCTTTATGCCTAAATTTCCCATTTAACATATAAGTTATTGTTTCAAAACCTCTATGGGGATGAGGTGGAAAACCTGCGATATAATCATTAGGGTCTTCGCTGCCAAATTCATCTAATAGTAAAAATGGATCTAACATATTTAATTCAGGGCTACCTATAATACGAGTGAGGTTTACTCCAGCACCATCACTTGTTTTAATTCCTTTAATAATTGATTGTACATTTCTATTCATAAAAAATTCTCATTTTAATAAGTATGAAATTATTTTACTTTACTAATTATAACAAGTAGACACTAATTTATAACCTAGTCATATTATCAGTGTGTATAATTAAAAGTATCTAAGGGCTAATTTAATAAGCCGTTTAACATTTTTGGTGTAAGGTGGGTAAAGAAGTTTCATAAGGCTAAGTGAAGACTGCTTCATAATAGAACGTTGATTAGAAAAAGCTTGAAATCCTGCGAATCCACGTGTCCTACCAAAACCACTTGTATTAATTCCGCCAAAAGGAAGGTTCAAATGCATGTAATGTAAAATAGTATCATTAATACAAGTCCCACCCGCAGATGTATTGTCTAAAATAAAATCAATATTTTTTGTTTTTTTACTAAAAATATATAAGCCTAATGGCTTAGGCTGTTCGTTAATAAAATCTGTCGCTTCTTTTAACTCATTAAAGGTTATAACAGGAAGAATAGGTCCAAAAATTTCTTCAGACATTATAGGAGAATCTTTATCAATATCTGTTAAAATAGTTGGAGCTATATAATTTGAAGAACTATCGCTTTCTCCTCCCATAAATAATTGAGCTCCTCCTAGTGTGCTTTTTTGAATTAAACCCTTTAGACGCGAATAATGCTTATTATTTACTATTCTAGAATAATCTTTAGATTCTTTTGAAGATCCATTCTCACCCCCAAATTGTTTTAAAGCAATCGTTTTAAGGTTTAATAATAATTTTTCTTTAACCGATTCATGGACTAATAGGTAATCTGGAGCTAAGCAAATTTGACCGCAATTAAGAAATTTACCCCAAGAAATTTTCTTTGCTGCATCTTTTAAATTAGCAGTTTTATCTACAATTGTTGGCGATTTTCCACCTAGCTCTAATGTAAGAGTTGATAAATTTTTGGCAGCTTTTTCCATAACAATTCTACCAATTTTTGGACTTCCAGTAAAAAAAATATGATGAAATGGCTTTTCTAATAAAGTCTGTGCAACACTTCCATCGCCTTCGATAAAAGATACTTCATTCTCTTCAAATAGCTCTAATGCCATTTTTGACATTAAATTTGATGAATTAGGAGTTAATTCAGATGGTTTTACTATAGCGCAATTTCCTGAAGCAATAGCACAAACAAGAGGACCAATAGTTAAACTAAATGGGAAATTCCATGGGGCAATAATTAAGACGACACCTTTAGGTTCATTTTGAATCCAAGCATCAGTCGCTGCCATTATTAAAGTTGGAGGAACTTTTTTTGGTCTCATCCATTTTTTTAATTGCCTACGTAAATGGCGAATTTCTGTTACACAAGACCAAATCTCAGTAAGGTCTACTTCCGAAGAAGGTTTGCTGTAATCAGCAAACATCGCTTCTTGTATCTCTTTACGGTGATTTATTAGCCAAGTTTCAATTAATTTTAACTTAGCTGATCTTTGCAGGTAGGTTGTCTCTCTAACTGCTTGGCGATTAATTAATTGTGCATTAAAGACATGGTTAATTTTAGATTCAATCTGTGACATTCTATTAAATTAAGAAAATTATATATTTTATATTAACCTCTTACTAAACCTCTATCTTCTAATTCTTTTAAACACTTCTTAAAAACTTGTCTACTTTCTTTTGGCTCTAAGCCTTCTAATGCATCATTAATTCTTTTTGAACATCTGATTTTAACTTCTAACATTTCTCCAGTTTCATCATCTAACATTTTAAAATCTTTTACCTTACTAATTACAGTATCGCCTTTTCCAAATTTTCCACTAGAAAGCTTGTGTTCAAAGGATGTTACATCATATATGAAAAAATCATATTTTTTCCCATTTGTTATGGTTATTCTTTTTGTGATGTTTATGTCTTCATACAACATAATATAAAATTCCTTAAATAATAATTATTAACGAGTAGTTTAGTTTATTTAAAAATAAAGACTTTTATTTAGCTTTAAATTTTTAATTCCTTAAAGATATAATCTATTATATTATACAAAGTATTTGAATTAATAATTAAACTTTTCTTTTTTTTAATATGAAAGAATATATAAAAATTAAAACACAAAAATTTGTATTTTCTAATGTGAAAATTAAGCCTATTCTTATATTTACCCTTATGGCTGCACTATATGGGCAATGAGCTCTTTGAAGTAATCCTTCCTTGCCAGTTGGCGAGTCAGATAAAGGTTTTGGCGCTGATAAAGGACTTTTCTATTATGGAGTTCAAAGTAACTTTACTTTAATAAATTGGTGGCATGACCCACTCGAAGAAGAGCCTTTTAAACATAGCGGCTCGTTAAACACTTTTTTGTTACGTCCAAACATAATTTATGGAATTTCTAATAAGTTTAATTTGATGATATCCTCAACTTTTGGTATAAGAAAGATGAATTGGAAACAGCCTAATTCATCAATTCACCATAGGAGTGAATTAAGTTCAAGTAACTTTCATAATGCTAAAGGAAGTATCCTAGGTGATTCTAAAATTATTTTAAGATATTTGGCTAAAAATACTGGCCTTGGAAATGGACTTAGAGTTTATACAGGTGCTGGAATTACTATACCATCAAGTAATCAATTAACATCAGATCCATTTTTTTTGAATGGTGATAAAGTTAAAGAACATCGACACTTCAGTTTAAGTAATGGAACTTTTAATTATAACATAGAAGCTCAAGTATATTTTAAAAGAAGTATAAATCCTACATTCTTTGGTGGCTTCGTACTATATGAAAAACCTTTTTCAGAAAGTAAATATGGATATTTACCGCCAGCCAATTTAAATATTGCACTCTCAATGCTTTATAAACGCTTTGATAATATAGATAGCTCTTTAGGCTATGGTTTAAATTTTCTTCATACCGGTCAAGGTTATTGGAATAATATTCCAGCTCCAAATACTAAATCTCTTTCTGTAAGCCCAAGTATATCTTACCTCTTTGGAACTAGGTTTGGTGCTATTGCTTTGAATATTCAAAAACCTATCTTTATTAATGGTTCTTTTGCAAGCAATGAAGGAGATATGAACCAGAAAAGCAATGCTTGGCAATTCACTATTTCATTAAGAGGAATACCTCTCAATAATTGATTTTAAACCAAAAAAATATCATATATTAAAGTAGAAAAACTTTAAGTATTCCTACGTTCAGAGCCTAAGCGACGTTCCTCATCTCTACGTACTGCAACTGATCTTTTCTCATTATCTACTTTAATATTATTCGAACGTCGATCAACACCATCTCTTCGTTCAATCCTACGTCTATCATCTCCGCGATTACTCATAACACCCTCTAACTAAAACTTTATAATTTGTAATTGTTAACATTAAAAACTACATCAAACTTTATATTTATTCAAATTCCAATTGAAAGCCACTATTCTTAGAGTTTGGATTATAATAATAATTAAATGTAATTGATAACGGGAATTTAATATCAAAGAATCCAGCTAATTCAAATGTAATTCCTGAACCTATAGCAATCATTGGACCATTAAGGTTAGATTTAACATAATCACTAAAAATTCTTCCTTGAATTCGCTTTAAATAAGTAATTGCAAAAGGAGCTTCCCAATCTGGGTAAAATAAAGGTACTTTATATTTTATACTTTGTCTGAGGCCTGAACTAAATAGCTTCCACTTGTAACCATAAGGAAAAGGAAGCTTAGATTGAAAAATATAATCTCCTTTATTTACTTCATTTTGCAGACGAAAGTCTACAAAATGATGTTTAAAAAACCCTTCACGTGTTAATACAAAGCTCATAGAGTTTTGTCTACCATTTAGTAGTCCCTTAAATGGTGAAAAACCAAAGTAACCAAATAACTGCCATCCATAAAAACCTAGGTCTCGTTGCGATTTTTCTTTAGATGATGAGAGTCCAGCTTCAAAGTATATTGGAACTATTTCACCATCTCTTTCTTGCTGTCTAAGTCTATTTGAAACTTTAACATTTAGAGGAATTTTAATGAAGTCAAAATAATATGTTGATTGATTTCTTAATGTGTATTTAGAACCTAATTTAAAGTAAGCTGATTTTAGAGATTGTCCTTCAAATTTATTTAATATTGGAAATTTTAAACCAATATTCAGATTTGTTTCATTCCACTTCTCATTAAGATTATAAATTAATGAGTCTTTTGATTTATTAATCGTCTCAAAATATTTACCACGATAAACATTTCTATTACTTGACTCTAATTCAAAATCAATTATCGGATAAAATTTTCTTATAGTTGCTCGTGCTTTTCTTCGATAAATATCTTCATTTCTATCATGTGAAAATTCAAAATTCATTGATAAAGTTCCCAATATATTATCAGACTGAATTCCAAGAGTTGGTTCAAAATTATCATTAAAAATATATCGACTATGAAAATTCAATAAATTTCGATTAACTTTGTATTCTTTTACTTCATAGGACTTTTTTATTATTGGTAAATCGTAAACGATTGGATTATCAGAAATATAACTATCATTTTCAACAATTTTTGTTTTACCAGTAATTGGAATCCATTTACTTGGATTTAAATTTGCTTGTACTATTCCATGACCATTTATTGAATAATTATTATATAAAAGATTCCCGTCTGGTGTTATTGAAGGATTGTAAACGCCTAGTTTTTGAGAAGTCACTTTGAACTCTTTTTTTGAATTAATATCAATTGCTAATAATTGATCAAATCCATTTATTTGACCTTCAAACAGTATATAATTCTTGTAGAATATTGGATTATATATATCCTGCCATAATTCATTTTTAATCTTTAGAAACTGTCGATTTTTAAGCTCATAAATATAGATTGCACGCCCATTTAAATTTTGCGCAGTAAAAACAATTTGAGTATCATCCTTTGACCAAGAAGGTGTCATGATTACTCCTTCATTAGGCGCCTCAACTTGATCAAGGGTAGTACCTGTATTTGAATCAATAATCTTTAATAATGCATTCCTATTCTCTGAAAATGAAACCATTGCAATTTTATCACCTCTAGTTGAAATGCGAGGATGATAATCTCGACCTTTACTTGAAATAGTTTTAATTGATTTTGTTTCTATATCATATAACAGGATATTTGTCCAACTAAGTTTCGTCCATCTTTTATCTTGATCGTAAGCTGACCAAACAATTTTTTTACCATTTGAAAAAAATCCAAATATTATTGCACTGCTACTTATCTTTTTCAGTGGGTTTTCTATTCCTTGAAATATGTTAACAATTGTACCAACATCTCCCAAACCATGTTTTAAAGCAATTATTCTTCCATCTTTTAACATAGATGGATATTGATAACTTGTAGTGACCTTTCTTGATGGATTTAATAGCATCACCTCTTCTTCAATCATATCTTTTATTTCTTTATTCCATTTAGTTTTAATATCGTAGAAAGTATCATGATGAATTTGAGTAATGGACCTTCCAGTATTCTTTTTTATAGACCGTGAGAAAGGAAATATAGGATTTAAGATAAATGGCCAAAAAAGTGTATTTTTTATTATTCGAGGCCAAGCTGCTTCACCATATTCTTTTTTTATATGCTTTGTTAAATGATAACCTGATTGATAATGGTTTGGAAAAATTTTACGATATGAACCAAATAATGTTTTTCTGTAATTAAACTTACTGCCAGATAAAAGATGTGCTTTTATAATACGATTAAAATATGGTATTCGACCTCTACCTGAATGAGTATATTTTGTTTCGAGATCAACTGCATCACCTTCCCAATACCAATCTGGGATAAGAAAACCTGTATATAATGATTGGGTGCTTTCACCAAATAGAAGACCAAGTGCTTTATTGAGGCCTTGGTTCATATAATTTGTTTGAGCAACATGTCTTCCTTCATGGATTGCTAAATCTCTATACCACTCTGTTAGACCCATTTCTCTTTGCATAAGTGGAATATTATACCATTCAGACATCCATGGCGCTTTTGATACATATCCATTAGGAATCGATCCTCGATTTGAAAGTAAAATTGGAATTCGCTTATGCTCTGATTCTTGATTAAGATAGAGTTGAAAATGAATATGCTCTAATGTATTGGCTACTCTTATGGCCTCATCTTGAATTTCATAAGGAAATATAATATCATAATGATTTGTATTGATTTGTTTCCAATTAATATTTGGTGGATCTTGACCAAAGACAAAATGACTTATCAATAAAATTATAATTTTATAATTATTAAATAAAGAACGCATATACTAATACAATTTATAAAAAATTTAAAATTTCTATATCTGTAAGAGATTCAAAATTATTATTACTCTTTATATCATTTGTTATTTTATTTAATTCTAACTGGGAATAATTAATATTCAATCTATTTAATCGATCAGCGACTGCATCTCTACCCGTAAATTTATCTATTAGTATTTCTCTATTTTGATTAATTATTTCAGGTGGATAACCTTCATATGACTTAGGAGACTTAATGACTGCTCTTGTATGTAAACCAGCTTTATGAGTAAAAGCATATTTCCCAACAATAGGTTGATTTAATCGGTTTGGAATACCGGAAATTAATGCTAATTCATCTGATAGTCTTATTAAGGAACTAAGGTCCCATTTATTTACTACATCAAAATGTAATTTTAGAATCATCGCAACTTCGGCAAGTGAAGCAATGCCACTTCTTTCGCCAAGACCATTTATTGAGACATCTGCAATTTGAGCTCCAGACTTTAATGCCATGATAGAATTAGCAGTAGCCATTCCAAGATCGTTATGACAATGTATATGAACTGGTATCTTTATTGCCTTTGTAATCTCTTTAACTAATAAGGATGTTTTATCAGGTGTTAAGACTCCAACAGTATCTGCAATGCTAAATCTATCAGCTCCTGCTTCCTCAGCAATTTGAGCGACCTCAATCAAAAAAGATAATTTAGTCCTTGAGGCATCTTCTGCAGTAAATCTAATTTTTAGATTATTATCTTTAGCATAATTAACTGCATATTTAATTCTACTTAGTGCAGTTTTAGGATCAATACCAAATTGATATTTTAAACTAATTTCAGATGTACCAAAAAAAATCCCTATCCATTTTGCATTTAATAATATAGCTTCATCAATATCAGATTTAAGTGCTCTACTATGGATCACTTTTTCTGCCTTAGTTTCTAATTCAGAAATTTTTGAAATAGATTTTTTTATATCAGATGAAACTGCTGGATGACCAATCTCAATATATTCTACACCAAATGCATCTAAAGCATTAACAATTTTTATTTTTTGAGCAGTTGAGAAGGATACATTTGGCGACTGTTCACCTTCTCTAAGAGTTGAGTCTAACAATCCCACTTTCATTTTTATCTCCTTATTATGTATTCAATCAAGTATATAATATTACTAAATGAAAAGCATGCTAAATAAATGTTAAAAAAAAGGCCCAAAATAAATTGGGCCTTTTGCTCCGGAGGAGGGACTCGAACCCCCGACCTGGTGGTTAACAGCCACTCGCTCTACCAACTGAGCTACTCCGGAATGTGGTAATTAATTATTAATATTTTCGGCGCGAATTTATATTATATATACTTTGGAGACCAACCATTTACATTTCCTTTTCAGCTTTTAATTTAAGTCCCTCTATAAATTGACCGTGATTTAAATGATTATTATTTATATATACTAATCCATCCTCGTTATGTGGCTCTCCATAAACAGAATGTGCCGATTTTAATCCTCCAAGCCACCAACGAGAATCTTCAATAAAAACTAAATCACCAGGATTTGCTTTCATTCTTTCCATATCATTGTTTGAGAAACAAACTATATCCAAATCATTTTCTTTAATTTTCCAAGCTACATTAATAGCTTCGCCTTTTTCTTCATTTACTGGTGATCCTTTAAAAATATACTTCAGATTATGGACATCAAAAATTGTAAGGCCTGATAATTGTTTCTCAGATTTAGGCTTTGTGAAGAAAGTGACAATAACACCCACACTTGCACACACAAAAATCAGCAGTAGCCGGCCAAGTCGGCGCCGTCTCTGACACCTATACTTATGATTTAGAATTCTACG
>CAJJBS010000029.1:0-5584 GCA_905182385.1 Fidelibacterota bacterium TCS55 | reverse complement strand
CACACAAAAATGTTATATAAAGCTCCAATATAAGAATATCCTCTACCTGGCCTTAATTCAATTCCATGTGAGAACGGACTTATAAGTTCAGGGAAATTTTGTCCTAATAACATCAAAAAAGCTCCACCTAAAAATGTAGCAATAACTGCTGAGCTCGTAAAACGTTTCCAAAAGATACCAAGGAAAACTCCAACAACAAGTGGTGGTGTAAATGTCGAATGAAACCAACCATGAGCTTCGTATATTGAATCGAATGAATTAAAAAATGGGACTAAAGCAACGGCTAAAACTTTAACTCCAATTGAAGTCCACCTTGCTATTTCTAATTCCTCTTTCTCATTTTTTAATTTTTTCGCTAATGGTCTATAGATATCATTTACAATTATTGCAGATGATGCATTTACAAGTGTATCAGCTGTTGACATTAATGCAGCACAAAGTGCAGCAACTATAAAGCCAAATACACCTGGTGAAGAAACAATATTCGTAACCACTATAAAAACATCATTGGCTACCATATCAACTGGCAATGCATTTGGGACGGCATTGGTTATTGCTCTACCAATCCACCCAGCATTTGAAACGACAATTGCAGATATTGGTAAGATTATTAATACATTAAAGGCTGCGGCTTTCCTTCCTTCATTTACACTTTTAGCAGCCATAAATCGCATTATTAATCCCTGATTTAAAAATAAAAACCCAACAGAACCAGCAATTCCATCTTGCCAAAAAATTCCCACAAAATTAAAATCAGGTGGATGATTAAAATGTGCTAATGGAAGTTTTTCGTTTGGTGATAAATTCATCCAAAATGCGGTAAGTCCTGAGAAAGCAGTATTATCACCTAAATATTGAATGCCTAAATAGAAAAGAAGTAATCCTGCAAATATTAGAATAAAACCTTGAAAAAGGTCAGTAAATATTACTGAAGTCTGTCCTCCAAAATGCATGTAAAGCGTTGTTGCAATCGCAATAATAATGACCGTAAGCATTAATGGTATACCATATATCTTATACAATGCAGTCGCCAATGTTAAGAATTGAATTGCAATATAACCGATCATGTAAAGCAAAGTCATTAAAGTGGCTATATATCTTGCCTTACGGTTGAATCGCCTCTCAAAATACTCTGGAATAGATTTAATTCTTGTATAATAGATAATTGGTAACCAGCCAAACATAAATAGTGGCATAAAAAACCAATCATTCATATATGTCATTGTTGAAGAAAGACCATATTCATATGCTTTTGTAGAATATTTTACAAAACTATGTGAACCAACGCCTGTTGCAACAATAGATATTGCAATAAGCCACCAAGAAAATCGCCTGCCCCCAAAAAAATAATCCGAGGTTGTTTTACTATATTTTCCAAAATAAGCGCCAAATCCCATAACAAGAGCAAAATATGCAATAATTATTATTCTATCGATTTGTGTCCCCATAGCAATATCCATTATTTACTTCCTAATGCTAAAAGTATAAAGAATGCATGCAGACCTGCATAAAAGAAAAATCCATATAAAAATATCCATACCCACTTTTTATGACGAGAATAAGATAAGCGGAGTGCTTTTGTTCTTAGAATTAAATTAAGTCCAAATACAAAGGCAATGCCGCCAACTCCATATAAATAAATAAAAGGAAGCCAAGTTTGTGCAAAATCCATAAGTCTACTTTATTTTATCAAATTCAATTTTAAGTTTATCATAAGTATTTATTAGCTCATCAACCATCACTTTTGTATTGCCTATAACAGGCATAAAATTAGTATCTCCAGCCCATCTTGGCACTACATGAAAATGAATATGATCCGCAATTCCAGCTCCGCCAGACACACCTATATTTGAACCGAAATTAAACCCTTCAGCTCTCATTAAATTTCTAAATATCTCCATAGATTGGTCTGCAAGCATCATAATCTCTGCCATAGATTCTTTCGATAAAGATTTAGTTGAATCAATATGACTATAAGGACAAATCATAATATGTCCATTATTATAAGGATAGAGGTTCATTACTACAAAAGAGCTTAAACCTCTAAAAAGAACTAAATTATCTCTATCATCTTTTTGTTTTGATTTTAAACAAAATACACACCCTTTTTTATTATCTTCTTTATTTTGAATATAATCCATTCTCCAAGGGCTCCATAATCTATCCATTTTTTTAACCTCTCAAAAAATATCTTGCTGCGTATTTTCTATAAAATTACGGAGTACAGGTGAAATAAAAATATTATTTAAATCTAACTTAGAGAATTCAGCTCCAAGAATATTCAACCTTTGAACCATTGGCTTCACTTTGTTAATCACTATATAAGATTCATCATTTACAGAACACATCCCACCAATAAAGTCTCCTTTTCCTTGAACAATATTTATATTCATTTTATCTGCTAATTCTTCAAAAAGAATGAATAATTTTTCTGATTTTATTTTTGACATTAGTTAAAGTAGTTCTGATTTTTTATTCTTTTCAAGGTATGCAACTAATTCTTTAATATTCTCAACTTTATCTCTAGGAATCACAAGAGTTGCATCCGGTGTATTGACAACAACAATATTATCAACTCCAACTACGGCTGTAAAATGATTATTTGATTCAATTAAATTATTTTTTCCATCCATTACTAAGCCATTGCCGCGAATTACATTTTTATCTTTAGTTTTTGGTGAAACATCAAAAATAGCATCCCAAGAGCCAAGATCATTCCACTCAAATTCAGATTTAACCACATATATATTATCTGATTTTTCCATTAGTCCATAATCAATAGATTCTGGTTGAATTTTTTTCCATATATGATTAAAATCTTGATTCGAATCAATTTTTTTTTCAATTTTTTTAAGCTGACTATTAAATTCTTCCATATGAGTTTCTAACTCATTGAAAAATGTACTGACTTTCCAGATAAACATTCCCCCATTCCATAGAAAATCGCCACTTGAAACAAATCTTTCTGCTAATTTTTTATGAGGTTTCTCAGCAAAAGTTTTTACTTTAAACCCAGCTAAATAATCTAAGGCGCTATCAGGATCAAATTGAATGTATCCATAACCTGTAGAAGCAAACTTTGGTTCAATACCAATTGTAACTAAACCATTACTTTTATTTGAAATTTGAATTGCAGAGCGAACAGTCTTTGCAAATTTTTGGGCTCCAATAACTAAATGATCTGCTGGAAAAACCCCCATAACTGCATCTTTCCTTATTGATTTTATCCTTAGCGCTGCTAATCCAATTGCAGGTGCAGTATTCTTACCACTCGGTTCAATAATAATATTTTCTGATTTTATCCCATTAATCATTTTTTTAATTTTTGGTGCTAAATCTTTACTTGTTACAATAAATATATCTTCAACATTTTTCATTTTTTGAAATCTATCCACAGTCATTTGCAACATTGTTGTTTTTCCAACAATATTTAAAAGTTGTTTAGGATTATTTTTTCTACTCGCAGGCCAAAATCTAGTACCTCGACCACCAGCCATTATCACACAGTACATATTATTATTATTTTCCTCCTATTATTACAGTGCCAATATCTTTATCCCAATTTGATCGGATATTAAAAGTGTCAGGATGAATATAAAACCATTCACTAGGCTTAAAAGGAATTACTTTTCCATAAGTAAAGGATCCACTTGCATCATTATCTTTTATCAATGTTAACCTGTAAGGTCCTTCTGGAATATTTTTGAAAATAAATTTAAGGTTAGAATCAATAGTAGAATAGAAAAATTTTGATTCATCCTCAATATATGTAAGTTTTATTAATGTTTTTTTAGAGTTATCTTTTATGTGACCAGAAATACCTCCATACCCTATTTTTTTTTCAGATTTAATAGAGATGTTTATTGTGGAGTCTAAAAAAGACTTCCCTTCTATTGGTACTAGTTTACTCGAGATAATTGAAATATTATAATTTGTTTTTTCAACCCATCCAACTGAAGGAGTAAAATTAATCTCGAGAGGATTAACCCTATTAACCATTTCTATTAAAGTGTCTGAATCTGTTGTCATTATAATAGCACTATCTGCTATTTGAATTATTGGTTTTGAAAAAACGATAGCTACTGAAGGGCCACCTTTTCTTTCTAGTTTAATCTTTGTCAATCCCTCAGGCTTAAGCTGCTTAATATTCGTTGTATCCCTTTTCCCTGAGACTCTAAAATTAATTCTATTTTTATTTAGACTCTCTAACTTTGAAAGAATATTTATCTCTGCTTTACCTTTAGCTAAAGTATCATCCACAACTAGTAGCGCACGTGTTTTATCTTGCATATCTCTAAAGATTGATGGATTAAATTGTTTATTAGATTCATCTATTAATAAAATATTATCAATATTAAGACTATCTATTTCTTGATTAAAATATATCCAACCCCATTTTTGTCCTACCCATTCACCATGCGTTAATTTTAATGGTGGAATTTGTTTAGTTACAAGAAGTGGAATATCAATAATTTGACTTTCTTTCTCTAATGTGAATACTTTTTTTGAGCTTACGCCATATGCCATACGATCAGGTATTAATTTAATACCTGAGGAACTTCGATCTAATCCTAATAAAACATAGCTGCCCTCAGCTAAATATTTAAATTCAAAATTTCCTTCTTTATCAGCTTCAGTTACATAAAGTGGGTCTTTCAAAAATATAGAATCAGATATTTCTGTCGTTACTTTCCATAGATGTACAGCATATTTTTCATTGCCATATACACGACCTGAAATAATACCTTTATCAATAATATTACCTGTAGTAAATGCTACTTGAATAGATTGAGCAATTGATACCTTACGTTCATCTTTCAAATTTCTATTTATTGTGATTACATATGTTTGGTCATCAAGTAAAGTATCTGGAAAATTTAATAAGAGCTTGTTATCATCATAGATTATCTCGATTGGCCTTTCTAACCGTGGTGCAATACTTATTGAACTTGTTACTGACTTTTCATCAATGTACTCTGAGAATGAAAGTGTTACTATACCTCCTTTAAATAATAATGATCCTGATTCAGGATTTGAAGATATTAAATTTGGAGGAGTATTATCTTTTGGGCCACCTTCGGGTGCTGAAATTGCAGCACATGAATATATTTGAATAGCCATACTCAAAAAGAGGGAAAAAAGTTTAATTTTATTAAATAATTTCAAATTATATTTTTCTTTACCCTTGGGTAACTCAAATTTACAGGAATTACGTTATTTAATGTCATCTCTGTCTCGCTTAAGTTTGTAGTAATGCACCAAATATTTACACCCGCTTTACTTGCATCAAACAATGCACTTCCAAATTTATAGTCTCTTTCCCACATTGGTTCAAATCTATCTGCATCAGGTCTTTGACAAACAAAAAGAATGCCTGTTCCATATCCATCGCAAGTTAATTGAGTTAAGGTTTTAGCGTGCTTTGTACCTCGTTCAGTAATAGCATCAGGAAACTTAGCTAATCTATTTTGAACATAGGTTACTGACTTTACCTCTAGATAAAAATGTTTCCCACTTTTATCTTTTAATAAAAAATCAAACCGATGGTTCCCATAAACGACTTCAGGCTTTATTAATTGAAAAT
>CAJJBS010000028.1 GCA_905182385.1 Fidelibacterota bacterium TCS55 | reverse complement strand
GAGGTAGGGCATAATTGGTTTTATGGTATTATAGGTAGTAATGAACGTTACCATACTTGGATGGATGAAGGTTTAAATGAATATTCTGCAATTAGGTATTGGCAAGATAAATATAAAGATGATAATGAAAAATTTATTCTTATCTCTTCAATTCAAAATAAACTAAAAATAGCCAAAGACTTAAAATTTAGCTGGTTTGAGTATTTTCAATATTCATCATCAGCAAAAAATCAAAATGCACAGCCCTTAAATCTCAAAGCTGACGAATATAAAGGTGCTAATTATGGCCAGAATTACTCTAAAACAGCAGTTTTTACACGTTTTTTACATCACTATTTAGGTGAAGAGAAAATGGATGAAATAATGCAAGATTACTATGAAAAATGGAAATTTAAACATCCTTATCCAGAAAACTTTCAAAATATTGTTGAAAGTCATACTGATAAAGATCTCAATTGGTATTTTGATGGAGTCTTTAACACTATAGATTATGTTGATTACTCAATTGATAAAGATAGGCAACAATTTATAATTTCAAACAATGGTGAATTAAAAACTCCTGTTGAGGTAGTTTTTTTTGGAGATAATCATAAAATTTTAGAAAGAAGATGGCTTGAAGATATACATTGGAGAAAAAATATTCGAGGGCCTGAAGGGACTTGGTATGCAATAATTGATCCTGATGAGCATATGCCTGATATAAAAAGAGAGAATAATTCAACTAGGAAAGAGCTGCATTTTAATTGGATATGGAATCAACCAAATTACTTTGATCATGAAATAAATATTCTACCGTGGCTTTTTAGCTATAATTATTACAATGGTTGGACACCTGGAATATTATTATATAAAGGACTTACACCTGGTTATTCAGCAACAAGCGCTTTTCAACCTATGTGGGATTTTAATAATAATCAGCCAGCATTAAAGGTTTTTCATAGAAAGATTTTTGAGACTAATAATTTTTTTAGAGAATCTTCTTTCACTATTTCTGGAATGAAATATCAAGGGAATATAGGCGGGTCTATAAAACTTAATGGTGGTTTTGGCCAAGAAAAATCTAAAAAGAATATTATAGTTGGTATGAATTTTTCAAAACTAGAAGCGGGGGCATTTGATACACTTATATATTCTCTAGGTTCAGTAACAACTTTTTCACTTAACTATCAGCTTAATAGAAAATTAGATGGTATTTTGAATACATCATCAGTGAATGCGGGAATTATAGGAAGTAATGGATTTGCTAAAATATGGGCTGATACTAAAATTAATTTTGAATTCACTGAAAAGCTTAGTGCTGAAGTTAGGTTTTGGGCAGGTAATTTTATAAATAAAATAAACCCACCAAGGCAGTTTCAAACATATCTCAGTGGAGGAGTAGACCCTAACTTTACATCTTATATTTATGATAGAACTGGGAGATCAAGTGTATCAATCCTGCAAAATCAATATATCAATCAAGGACCAGGTTTAAGAGGATATTTGACAAATAAATATGGATACCCTATATCAACAACTAAGAGTAGTTGGGGAATAAATATTTCTTCAAAGCTTCCGTTCTTTATAGATATAGTAGGTGGACAAGAATTTGAAGAAACCTACACTGCTGCAGGACTTCAAATTGGACCTTTGATATTACCATTATATCAAAGTTGGGAATTAGAAGAGAAATCAGTTAAAAATTTTAATTGGATGAAAAATAGAATGAGAATTACATTTAATTTTAATATTGATATGTTTGGGTTTTCACTTTAAATAATGGTTGCTATTTTTTTCAATCCATTTCTTTTTCATATAGCTTAAATGCTTTAAATTTAATCTTGCCTCTAACTCACATTATCTAGGATTTAATATAATATGTCAAAATGGAATAAAGAGCAGTTCGTTGAAGATTTAAGAAATAAATGTTCTAGAGAAATAGCTAAAATTGGTGAAAAAATAATTGAATTTTCAGAAGAGCATGCAAGTGAAATGTCGTGGGGGCGTGGTGAAGATCATGGGACTTTTACTTTTCGTTGCAGTTCAGATTTTGGAATGCTTCCTCTTTTTCATATGACTTCCGATGGTCAGCTAAATATGCAGGTAAATTTTCTCCGTGAAAAAGAATTGCCTAAAATTGTATTGCGAGATATGCTTGTTAAGATGGAAGCAAACTTTCTTAGGGATTATGATGCAGAATCTTATCCAGTTGACAGTTATGAAGAGATGGAGTACATGTTTCATACGTATGGTCAGGTTGATAAATTTTTAAGTACTATTGAAGGCGTTGTTTACCGCTTAAGACAGTAGTTTGGATTCTAAGTACTATTTTCTTTGTGCCTTATTAGCTTTTGTTGGTGGGGTGTTTTCTTTTTATTTTAACGCTGTTTACAGAGGAAAAATTTCTTCTCATCAATTTTGGATACCTAATCTTTGTCAACTAGATGTTAATAATTGCATATCAATAGTTGATACTAAATATGGGCGTATATTTGGAGCATCAAATGCTCAACTTGGTTTTTATTTTTTATTTATTTATTCTTTATTTCTAATAGGTGTTGCAGTCAACTGGGTGAATCCTATTATACCTTTATATTTAGGTATTTTAACAATTTTTTTAAGCGTTTATTTAGTTTTTGGCTTGATTAAATTAAAAAAATCATGTCCAATTTGTATTTCTGTACATTTATTAAATCTAATAATATTTATAATTCAAATAGTTTTATATTATTAACATATGGGAATATCTCTTTACGTTATTTTTATTATAATTTTTTTATTTATTGGTATAATAACAATGATTGCACGATCAAATAGTCCAGAAAATTTTTATAGTGATTTAGAAGTTGAAGAATGGAACTGTTATGAATGTGGGTTTCATGTACAAGCGGGTAATAATTGCATATATTGTAATGCGAAAAAACAAAATAATATAAAAACTGATCATGCTAATGCTAAATAAAAGGTAAATTCTCGCTCAATTTTTTAAGGATAAATAGTGGATATAAAGCTCAAAGAACTAAATACATTTGCTCGAGAACTTGTTATTAATCTAGTCTGGTCGGAGATTGAACAGGATTTTGAGGAAGCAATAAAAACATTTTCAAAAAAAATTAAATTACCTGGTTTTCGCCCTGGAAAAGTACCTCGAAAGGTACTTATGGGGCAGTTCAAACCATCTATTGAAGCAGATTTTATCGATAAATCAGTTAATAAATATTATTCAAAAGCTCTTGAAGAAGAAAAAATTATTCCTGTAAATATGGGAAGTATTAGTGATGTCCATTTTCTTCATGGTGAAAATTTTAAATTTAAAGTTTCTTTTGAAGTTGAACCAAAAATTAACTTACCAAAGTTAAAAAAGAATACGTTGAAAGTTGAGAAAACCAAATACGTAACGGATGAACAAGATATAGATATGGCAATTGATGAAGTAAGGAATGGTCATGCGGAGGTTAAAACAATTGAAGATGGTGCGAAAATAGAAGATTTCATCATTTGTGATTTACAAGAATTGGATGATACTGGATTGCCTATTATTGGAAAAAAATTAGAAACACGTTATATTAAAATTGGTCAAATTCCATTTGATGGTCCTAATCAAAAGAACTTAGAAGGAGCAAAGCCTCAAGATAAAGTGAGAGTTTCCGTTCCTACAGATGAAAAAGGTACTTTGGGGATATATGAGTTGTTAGTCAAAAATGTTGAAAGACAAGTTTTACCAGAATTAAACGAAGGTTTTATAAAAAAAGTTGATCCAAAAGCAAAAAATGTTTCAGAATACAGAAATAATGTTCAAAAACAATTAGAAAAAGCGTATAACCAACGTGCAAATGAAGCTTTTGATCAGCAATTGACGGATGCCTTAATTGATAAAATTAATCCCGAGTTTCCACCTTCGATGGCAGAATCATATTTAAATCATATGGTAGATGATGTTACAAAAAATAACCAGCAAGGTCAGCTAGATAAAGATAAAGTAAAAGAAGCATATAAACCAGTTGCCGAACGGAACTTAAAATGGTATTTAATACGCAATGAATTGATTAAAGATCAATCATTTGATTTATCCAAAGATGCTTTATTGAATGAAATTCAAAGACGAAAAGATGAAAGCCCAAATCAAATCAAAGAAATTGATAAATTTTTTAAAAAGCCTAGTAATAGATCAAAATTAGAAGATGACTTAGTCGAAAAGAATATTTTAGCCTATTTAACAAGCTTTGCAAAAATCAAAGAAGTTAAAGTCAAGACTAAAGACTTACGTAAACAATCTAAAAACAAACCCTGAGTAAATAATGACTAAAAATATATCCAATCAATTAATACCAATGGTTGTCGAGCAGACAGGCCGCTTTGAACGAGCTTATGATATTTATTCAAGAATGTTGAAAGAGCGGATTATCTTTTTAGGAACGCCAATTGATGACAATGTTGCTTCAGTAATTATAGCTCAGTTACTATTTCTTGAAGCTGAAAACAGCGAGAAAGATATTTACTTATACATTAATTCTCCAGGTGGTATTATAACTTCTGGTATGGGTATTTATGATACCATGAACTATATTAAACCTGATGTAGCTACCATTTGTATGGGGCAAGCAGCTAGTATGGGAGCTTTTTTATTATCTGGTGGTAAAAAGGGCAAAAGATCTGCATTGCCAAATGCTAGAATCATGATACATCAACCTTTAGGTGGAGCTGAGGGTCAAGCATCTGATATTAAAATTCAAGCAGATGAAATTTTACGTTTAAGAGCAAACTTAAATAAAATTTTATCAAATAATACAAATCAAACATTAAGTAAGATAGAAAAAGATACAGATAGAAATTTTTTTATGAGCTCAGATCAAGCTAAAAAATATGGACTTATTGACTCAATCCTTAATAAAAGAAAATAATTGATAAAATGCAAATACCTTCACCCTTAGATCCAAGTGCAAGTGAAACAAATAAATCTCTTCCTAAGCTTCATAGACCTTCTGAAGTAAAAGCATTCTTAGATCAATATGTTATAGGTCAGGAACATGCTAAGCGAGCAGTCGCAGTAGCTGTTTATAATCATTATAAAAGAATTTTATCAAACTATACTGAAGATGATGTAGAATTAGATAAAAGTAATATCTTAGTTATTGGTCCCACTGGTACAGGAAAAACACTTATAGCAGAAACACTTGCAAAATTTTTAGACGTTCCTTTTGCTATTGCAGATGCAACTAGTTTAACTGAAGCTGGATATGTTGGAGAAGATGTTGAAAATATTTTAGTTCGATTAGTTCAGGTTGCGAATTATGATATCTATAAAGCACAAGCTGGAATAATTTATATAGATGAAATTGATAAAGTTGGTAGAAAAAGCTCAAGTCCATCAATAACAAGAGATGTTTCTGGTGAAGGAGTTCAGCAAGCCCTTCTAAAAATTTTAGAAGGAACCATAGCAAACATTCCACCTAAAGGTGGTCGTAAACATCCAGAGCAAAGTTTAATCCCAATTGATACAAAAAATATTTTATTTATATGTGGGGGTTCTTTTGATGGACTAACTGAAATCATTAACCATAGAATTAATACTTCTGAGATTGGATTTACAAAGTCATTAGCTAAAATAGAAAAAGAAGATGAAATACTAAAAGAGGTAAGACCTGAAGATATGATGAAGTATGGATTTATTCCTGAGCTTATTGGTAGACTTCCTGTTGTTACTACTTTAGAACACTTAGATGAAGATACTTTGATGCAAGTTTTAATAGAGCCAAAAAATTCTTTAGTAAAACAGTATAAAAAATTATTTCAGATGGAAGGAATAGAGTTAGTTTTTCAAAACGAAGCTCTAATTGAAATCATTAAATTAGCCATGGAAAGGAAATCAGGCGCCAGAGCATTAAGATCTGTAATGGAAGGTGCAATGCTTGACCTGATGTTTAATCTTCCAGAGTACTCAGAAGACTCTGTTGCGAGGATTACTATCACAAAAGAATTTATATCTAAAGGTAAAAAGCCTTTTATGCGTCGACATCGTCGTTCTGCTTAGGCTTTACCTTTTCTTTTTTCTCATTTATATTAGGGATTATTATTTGAGGTCTAAAATCTTTTTACGTTTACATTCTAAAATATTATTACTAATAATTTTATTTTCATTTACTAATGCTCAAGAGCAGTATTTAAGCCCAGATGATGTAAAAAATGAATGGCAGGACTACACGAAGTTTCAGAGGGAAGAACTTGTAAACTTTGCAACTTTTTTATATAATGAAGGGTTTTATGAGCGCGCACTTTTAAGTTATTTTCAATACTTATATAAATATCCTAATGATGAATTGCAGATGGCAACATATTTCAAAATTGGAAAATGTTATGAGAATATGGAAAATTGGGATTTAGCGAAAAATTATTATAACCGTATTCTAAATGAAAGTTTAGTAGGTGGTGTGGCAAGGAAAGCCGCAAAGTATCAACTATATTATATTGATTTAATTAATAAAAATTATGTGAGTTTAATAGATAGTACAAAAGATTCTAAAGATCCTTATGAGTTAATTTTTCGTGCATATGCTCATTTTCATTCTTTACAATGGGATAAAGCACAGCAAGCATTCAAAGCATCAGAAGTTATTTTTAACCTCAATTACTATTCAAAACAAATTCGACCTTGGTATAGGGCAATTAATACTGCAAAAAATGCGCCTCTTAAAGAAAGAAACACTGCGCTTCTTTCTTCGTTAGCACCAGGAGGAGGGTTTTTATACCTAAAACAAACTGAAAATGCAATTGGAACAATGAGCTCATCTATCTTACTGTATACAGCTATGTTAACTTCAGTATCTTTATCACAAAAAGGTTCTGTCTCTATCATTGGTAATAGACAAAAGACATCTCCAATTTCTTATAATTTGAATGAAGAGTCATTAAGCTATCCTGTGCCTGGGAGTTTAAGCTTGAGCTCTAAAAGAGGAGCCTCTATAATGGCACCTCCGGCACTAATAGCTTTGGGCTTATATGCTGCGAGTATGTGGAAAACTGTATATGATATTGATGGTGGAAATAAAAAATTAGTTAGTCGTTATGCTGGTAATGTTTCTAAGAAATTACCGATTGAAAGGTTTATGGATTTTGAAACTCCAGACTTTATTATAAAATAAATAAGTTTTTATTAAATATAACTTGCAGACTCTTAATATAGAGTCTTATTATTCCGGGCTGTCTTAGACAGCAAAAATTTGTTTTTTGAAAATTAGGTATGAGTGGTCCAATTAAATTGGATTTGAGCGTCACCCTTTTTGGGTGACAAAGACAGTACAGTATCAAACATACAATGGAGAGTTTGATCCTGGCTCAGGACGAACGCTGGCGGCGTGCTTAATACATGCAAGTCAAGGAGAACGCTTCCTTCGGGAAGTTATTAAACTGGCGAACGGGTGAGTAACACGTAGGCAACCTGCCTTGAAGATTGGGATAACCCCGGGAAACCGGGACTAATACCGGATAAGGCAATAACATCTTATGACGTTGTTGTTAAAGCGGGCTTCGGCTCGCACTTCAAGATGGGCCTGCGTCCGATTAGCTTGTTGGTAAGGTAACGGCTTACCAAGGCTGTGATCGGTAGCTGGTCTGAGAGGATGATCAGCCACACTGGGATTGAGATACGGCCCAGACTCCTACGGGAGGCAGCAGTAGGGAATTTTGCGCAATGGACGAAAGTCTGACGCAGCAACGCCGCGTGATCGATGAAGCTTTTAGGAGTGTAAAGGTCTGTCGTGAGGGAAGAAAAATCTGGATGTAAATAATGTTCAGACTTGACGGTACCTTACAAGAAAGCACCGGCTAACTTCGTGCCAGCAGCCGCGGTAATACGAGGGGTGCTAGCGTTGTCCGGAATTACTGGGCGTAAAGGGTCCGTAGGCGTTTTGCCAAGTTGATCGTTAAAGCCACCGGCTCAACCGGTGATCTGCGATCAAAACTGGCAGAATAGAATATGTGAGGGGAATGTGGAATTCCTGGTGTAGCGGTGACATGCGTAGATATCAGGAGGAACACCAATGGCGAAGGCAGCATTCTGGCACAATATTGACGCTGAGGGACGAAAGCGTGGGGAGCAAACAGGATTAGATACCCTGGTAGTCCACGCCGTAAACGATGAGTACTTGGTGGTGGGGGATTCGACCCCTTCACTATCGGAGCTAACGCGTTAAGTACTCCGCCTGGGGACTACGACCGCAAGGTTGAAACTCAAAGGAATTGACGGGGACCCGCACAAGCGGTGGAACATGTGGTTTAATTCGATGCAACGCGAAGAACCTTACCTGGACTTGACATGTTAGTGAAAGTTTTGTGAAAGCAGAACCTTCTACGAGCTTGCTCAAGGACACTATCACAGGTGATGCATGGCTGTCGTCAGCTCGTGTCGTGAGATGTTGGGTTAAGTCCCGCAACGAGCGCAACCCCTGTCCTTAGTTGCCAGCACATAATGGTGGGGACTCTAAGGAGACTGCCTGGGATAACCAGGAGGAAGGTGGGGATGATGTCAAGTCAGTATGTCCCTTATGTCCAGGGCTACACACGTGTTACAATGGTCGGTACAAAGGGTTGCAAACTCGCAAGAGTAAGCTAATCCCAAAAAACCGGCCCCAGTTCAGATTAGAGTCTGCAACTCGACTCTATGAAGCAGGAATCGCTAGTAATCGTGGATCAGCACGCCACGGTGAATACGTTCCCGGGTCTTGTACACACCGCCCGTCAAGCCATGGAAGTCGGCAGTACCCGAAGCCGGTGTCCCAACTCTTCGGAGAGGGAGCCGTCGAAGGTAAGGCTGGTAACTAGGGCTAAGTCGTAACAAGGTAGCCGTACCGGAAGGTGCGGCTGGATCACCTCCTTTCTAAGGAGAATCCCACTTTATGTGGGATATGGTCGAACTCATTTCCTTGTGATCACGCATACCTATTTATTTTTTGGGCTTGTAGCTCAGGTGGTTAGAGCGCATCCCTGATAAGGATGAGGTCCGTGGTT
>CAJJBS010000027.1:3456-8070 GCA_905182385.1 Fidelibacterota bacterium TCS55 | reverse complement strand
TAACATGCTTATTCTATCTTGTCATTTATTTCTATAGAATAAGATAAAAGCTTCCTAAAGTTAAACGCAAAAAACCCTATCGAGAGGTGGGGGTTTTTGTTTATGATATGTATGTTGGAGCACTTACTATCTTTTTTTCTTCATCACTTGCATAATTTATATCCCAATCCATTAATTTTTTGGCCATCATTCTATGATACAGAAAAGGTAAAAATATTGCAATATATATCATAGATAAATAGCCTTGTGGTAACATTGGCGCTTCTGGGAATGTATCTAATTCCCAAAATTTCAAATTTGATGAATGATGATGAGATGAGTGTCTATTTACATTACATAACATAACACCTGACATGGCGTGATTTGAGTTCCAAGAATGTCTAGTAGACACAGGTTTACCCTTTAGTCTAACAAGTCCATAATGTTCACTATAGTTTATTGTCTCAAGAAGTGCTTTTGCTAAAATAGCGCATAACAAAAATGTAGCCATTCCTGTTATTCCACCTATAGAATAAGCTAAAATCATAATTATTATACTTCTAAAGTATCCAATAATCATTTTATTGTGAAAACTAAGAAAGTAATGATTTCTTCTTTTTAGTCGAGCTATTTCAATTTTCCAAGCAACAATTTGTTCTTTATATAATGCTCTCAGAATAAATCCATAAAGCTTTTCTCCTCTTTTTGCCGTTGCTGGATCCTCTGCTAGGCCAACATGTTTATGATGACCATAAACATGCTCAATAGCAAAAGCACAATCCCATGAAAAAGCTAACAACCAATTTCCAATAAACATATCAAACTTATTTTTTTTTCTATGAGTTAGTTCATGGCCTGGAACAGTACCTAATATTCCAATAAATAAAGTTGTTGAAATTATTATAGAGATTTTATCTACTAGTGTAGCAGAATTTTTGATATTTAGTAAATCAATAAATAAAAAATCATCATATAAGTTCAAAACCCAAATGGGAGAATAATTACTAAAAATAAAAACGACAAAAAATAGTAAAATAAATAAAAAAGGTAAATTTATATATATTGATAAGTTAAGAATATTTGGATAAGAGAATCTTTGAACAGTAGTTTGCTTTTTTAAAAAAATATCACCCAAAATTATGAATACTGAGAATCCTGCTAAAAATATTGTGGGATAATGACTACCTAATGAAAAAGTGTATAAAGCTAAAATAATGAATACGGATGGTAAAAAATGTTTTAAATATTTCATAAAATAGGAATAGTTATATTGAAATTTAATAAAGATTATATTAATTATTATTATAAGTTTATTTTATAGTACTTATGAAGCTAATTAAAAGAGAGATTTATCAAAATGAAATTCAAATTACTATCAGTAATATTATTAATTATTCTTATTGGCGGTTGTTCAGTGCCATTTACTGAAAAATTAACTACCAGTGAATTATCTGAAATTAGGAACCCCTTTTATTCTGAAAGTAAACTTTATATGAAATATCCACATTTTGATAAAGTAAAGAATGAACATTATGCACCTGCTTTTGAGAAAGGAATGAAAGAACACTTATCTGAGATAGAGTCTATTGCTAATAATCTTGATTCTCCAACATTTGAGAATACGATCATTCCGATGGAGAAATCTGGAATATTATTGGATCGAGTAGCTACCGTCTTTTTTTCACTTACTTCTGCTCATACAAATGATGAAATGGAAAAGATTCGTAGCGAAATGGCACCTAAATTATCTGCTCATAGTGATCAAATTTTATTAAATGGCACTTTATTTAAACGTATAAGCCAACTTAATAATAAGAGAAATGACTTGGGTCTTGATACTGAAGGTATTCGTCTTGTTAAAAAATATTACACTGACTTTATTCGATCAGGTGCAAAGTTGTCATCTAAAGAAAAAGAACAACTGAAGTCTATTAATGGAAAAATTGCGGTATTGCAAACAAACTTTAGTCAAAATATCCTAAAAGAAGTAAATGCTTTAGCCGTGGTTGTAAACTCACGCGAAGAATTAGATGGGTTAAATGATACATCAATTGAAGCAGCAGCCAATGAAGCAAATTCTAGAGGTCTAGAAGGAAAATATGTAATTGCACTTAAAAATACCAGCAGTCAACCTGTTATGGCTTCACTTAAAAATAGAGCTCTAAGAGAAAAAATTCATAAAACGTCTCTTTCAAGAGGAAGCAATGGTAGTGAGTTTGATAATCGTGAGATTTTATCTAAAGTAATTAAACTTCGTGCAGAACGTGCTCAACTAATGGGTTATAGCAACCATGCATCTTATCGCTTAGAAAGTCAAACAGCCCAAACACCAGAAGCAGTGAATGAACGTCTTACTAGCCTAGCACCTAAAGCATTAATCAATGCAAAAAAAGAAGCTTCAGATTTACAAAAATTAATTGATGCTGAAAATGGGGGCTTTGAATTAGCCGCATGGGATTGGGATTTTTATACGGAAAAAGTACGTTCAGAACGCTACAGTTTTGATGCTTCACAATTAAAACCTTATTTTGAGATGAATAATGTCCTTCAAAGAGGTGTTTTCTATGCAGCAAATCAACTTTTTGGTATTTCATTCAAAGAACGTTTTGACCTTCCAGTTTATCAAGAAGATGTTCGTGTTTTTGAAGTATTTAATGAAGATGGAAATACATTAGCTTTATTTATTTATGATGGCTATGCTCGATCCTCTAAGCGTGGTGGTGCATGGATGAATGCCTATGTATCACAATCTAAATTGAAAGGTAATCTACCAGTAGTTGCTAATCATCAAAATATAGTAAAGCCCCCAAAGGGTGATCCTACTTTATTAACATTTGATGAGGTTATTACGATGTTCCATGAATTTGGGCATGCCCTTCATGGTATGTTTTCAAATGTTAATTATCCTTATTTTTCTGGGACATCTGTTCCAAGAGATTTTGTAGAGTATCCTTCTCAAGTAAACGAAATGTGGGCTGTTTGGCCATCGGTCCTTAAAAACTATGCAGTTCATCATAAAACAGGTGAATCAATGCCAACAGATTTACTTGATAAAGTATTAGCAACTCAAAAATTTAATCAAGGTTTTTCAACCACAGAATATTTAGCTGCATCTATTTTAGATCAATCTTTACATCAATTAACTCCTGGAGAAGTTCCTGAGGCAAGTGATGTTATATCATTTGAAAAGAATGCACTTAAAAAAAGTGGCATTTATTTTGAAGCTGTTCCACCTAGATACCGAAGTACATATTTCTCTCATATTATTGGTGGATATTCAGCTGGCTATTATTCATACATATGGAGTGAAGTTCTAGATGCAGACACCGTAGAATGGTTTAAAGAGAAGGGCGGTTTAAAAAGAGAAAATGGAGATCACTTCCGTAAAACATTACTTTCTCGTGGTGGAAGTGAAGAAGCTTTAATATTATTTAAGAATTTTCGTGGAGCAGAGCCTAATATCAAACCACTATTAGATCGTAAAGGACTAAATTAAAATAATTGGCTAATTAGCATAATGATTTGAAATCTTTCGTCCAAGCTTTGATGATATATTCTTTGAAATTTCCATTAATAAATCATCTTTTGATGGAGCAAATTGATCACGTCTATTTACAAGTAACTTATATTTTCTAGTTAGAGCTCGTTTGTCGCCTTTAAAAGTGGCCCATTCATGAAAGTATTCTTTTCTACCATTGACCTCACCATTAAATAGAATGGAACTATCATTCATATTAATTATTTTATAATTTAAAGAAATCCTAGCGCTCGATCTTTTTTTATAATGATTCACTGTAGCTCTTACCGTTCCTTTAATATTCTTTTTTTTTGATTCACCACTAGAATCAACATAAGTTTCTGTTCGAATCACAATTTGTTTCTTTTGAGAAATATTTTTGTCTGATATTTTTTCTACAGGTCTATAATTAGTAATAATAGATGCGCTGAGGATATGATCTGCCCCGGAAAGTTCACTTAACTCTAAATAATCATTCTCAGTTATTCCACTTTGAACTAATGCAAGTTCAGATAAAATAGTTTTTAATTGATCTCTATTAATAACTTTTAAAAATTCTTTTGATATATTTGATTGATTAAATATTACCTGTTCTCTTATATAAGCTGAGAATTTTTTATTTCCTTCAAATTCTTGAATTAGTAATGTAAAAGTAGCATTTGCTCTTGCTTTTTCATAGAGCTCTTGACTATTCATATATTTAGAGATGTAATTTTGTGATAATCTAAAATTCACAGCTGCTTGCTTTTGACTTTCCTTATCAGCATCATCTTGAAATTTCAATCCTAATTGATAATGGTAATCTGCGGCAAGTGAATTTGCATTAGATAGTTCAACAGAATAATCATCTACTTTTAAATCAAGATCATAATCGATCATCTTTTTTAATATTGGGTTAAGCAAACTAACATAAGAGCCTAGCTTTATTAAGGTTTTATACTCTGAGACTAATAATGGCCATTTTGATTTATTATCATTTAAAGATAGTTCTGAAATTATTTTTATGTGCTTATCAATCGCTAATTCATATGTCAACTCAAAGAGCTTTAAAGCTTTATCATTATCTGGCTTTATAGTTAATGATTTAGATAGATGATAAGTTGCTTTATCATAATTAC
>CAJJBS010000027.1:0-3446 GCA_905182385.1 Fidelibacterota bacterium TCS55 | reverse complement strand
ATGAATAGTGCACATGACGTTAAAAATAAAAATAAAGATAAGAAGTGAAAACGTTTCATTAATTTTTCTTTTTTGAAGGACCTTTCCAATCAATTGGATAAATAGATTCTCCGAAAACACCTACTGAACTTTTATAAAATTTCTTTAGATCTTTTTTATCAAACGGCGCATTTTTGACATCACCTTTTGTTACATCTCCAAAATAGTTATCAGGGTAAGCATCTATTGATGCCATATTGCGAACCACACGAACAGGATGCACTGATGCTTTAAGTGCCGCAATAATATCCGAATCAGAATCCCCATAGAAGAGGTCTAAATCAAGTTCTTTCATTTTTCTGTGCTTTGTAGTGAATCTTTGATCGCCTATCTTTTCTTTTGGCATGAAAAAAAGGTTTACATCTTTTGTAATATTATAACCCAGTTCCGTTGTTAAATATTCCGCTAAATCTTTACCATTTTCTCCTTGTCGAGCTGTAATAAAATAAACGTTATGACCTTTACTTTTAAAAAAATGTATTAGATCAATTGTCGGTGTAATTGGTAAGGAATAATTTTTATCATTTTGGTTAATCCATCCATAATCAATTGGATAGCCATTTTTTTTTACATATGATTGGAAGGCATCTTCACTATAGAGGACAGTATCATCTATATCAAACCCAATGTTTAGTTTTCCAGGTTGACAGTATACTAAAGAAGATAATGTAATTAGTAATAAGTATTTCTTTATTGAATTAGACATGGTAAATCGTTCTTTTTTAAAAATGTTAGATAAATGATGCAACCTTAAAAAACTTTAAATATAACGACAACAAAATTAATTATACTTTATGCAAGAAAACTAAATTTTTGACTTTCATTTATACTAATAATTTTAATAAAATTTAGTGTATTAATAAATAAAGAAAGGGAGGTGATCAGGTGTCTATAATTTGTAGATCGCTGGCCTCCATAAATATGCCAGCATAAACTGACTAATTCGTCAGCCTATTGGAGGTCGGCAATTACAATGTATAAAAAAGGCTCTTAGTTTTCTAAGAGCCTTTTTTCTTTTTTATATAAAATCTTTAGTATCAATCAATTAGCATATTTTTCAGCACCTATAAAATGTAAAGAGATATAATCTTCTGCTCCAATCACATAACTATCATGAGGTTTTGAAGAGACATAGAATAAATCACTTTTTTTAAGTGTATGAATCTTTCCATCTTTAAAATCAACTGTTGCATTACCAGAAATCACCATGCCAAGAGGCTCAACCTCACAAAAGTCAGTTCCACTTAATGGCGAAACATCAACTGACCACTTCCATCCTCACTTATATGTAGCTTTCCCTATTGTCATATTTGGAAGTTCAACTATTTCAAATTCACCTTTTTCAAAATTTCTAATTTGATCTGGATTTTCAAAGTTTTTTAAAATTATATCAATCATAATTATCCTTCTTAATCGCTTACTTCTACTATCATTTCAACTTCTACTGCTTGTTCTCTAGGCAATGAAGCCATACCAACTGCAGAACGAGCATGAAGACCTCTATCACCAAATACTTCAACAATTAGATCAGAAAAGCCATTAATAACTTTTGGTTGATCTATAAATGTTGGATCTGAATTAACCATACTTAATACTTTCACAACTTGTTTTACACGATTAAGATTTCCTAACATCTCTTTTAAGACAGCTAACTGGTTTATAGCAGCTAAACGTGCTGCTTCATATCCTGTCTCAATACTTACACCCGCTCCTAATTTACCTGTTATTTCGCTACCATCAGGTCTTTTAGGGCCTTTACCAGCTAGAAAAATCAAATTCCCTGAACGTACTCCATTTACATAATTAGCAACAGGGTTAGGTGGATCTGGAAGTTCAATGCCTAACTCCCTTAATTTATTCTCAGGATCATAGTTTTCAGAAGACATATTATTTTTTTTCATTTTATATCCTTATTACTCAAATTAGTAAGATTAAGGAATTATTTTTAAAGCTTCAGTGATGCCTAGATCTAGAAATAAATTGAAATCATCAACATATTCTTTAGATGATTTACCATAATGTTTTAGGAATGAGCCTTCAAATCCTAGTTTATCAAGATCTCCATAAAAATCTTTTACTAAAACGTCTTCTCCTTTTTTATGAACTAAATAAGCAATGAACCATGCTCCTACATCATAGGCATTAACTGGATCAGAGTAAGTTATCTCCTCAAGACGTTTACCAGAAGTTTTATAATCACCCACTGTAGAAAATTTCCAGCCCATTCTTTCTTTCAAATATCCACTTTTTATACCTGTTTGTTTTGAATATAGCAGTTGAGCCATATACTCTGCACTACCTTCAGAAAACCATGGTTTCCCATTTCCGCCCATTTTAGATCTTCGGGGTTCTTTATTTCCATTTGTTTCAATATCTGATATATGAGAGTGTTGATATACATGAAAATATTCATGCAGTGTTGCAGGTTTGTAATCATCTTCATCTGGACTAGGATACTTTGAAGACATTGTGATTGTCATAAAATGATAGCTAAAATAATCTCTTCTAAAAGTTCCAGCTGCTGCGCCCCCATCATTAACAAAATTATAGAACGGGGACCAACCATCGCCTGAGACATAAGGGTCACCATTAGCACAATCCCATTTAGTATTCCAATCAGTATCTATTTCCAACCTTTTCTCACACCAAAGTTTATCTAAATCTTTAGCAGCTTCTTTACTATTCCCAACAATCCAAATTTCAAGTGGTCCATAGTTACCCCACTCTTTTGCTCCAACATTATACCACTTTAATGTTAGATCAATAGTTTGTTGAGAAACATCATTCGCACTAAAGACCTTTGGTTCTTCAGATGTGATTTGACCCCAAGTATCTACGGCTACTCCTCCATTATCAATCAGCTGTTGATCATTATTTTTATCTTCACATCCAAAAAAGAATACAAACAATAATAATAAATTTTTTATTTTCATTTTTTACTCCCTAAATAATCTTCTATTGATTTAATTGCAGAACGTATAATAATTAACCCTTGTTCATATTGTCTTTTGATAAAGAAGTTTGTATCATAATGGAATGTTAATTGACTTATAAATTTTAAATTTTGGAATGAGGTTGAAAACATAGCAGACTGATCAAGTTTAAGAGATTTAGTAATTGAAAATCTTTTCGAATCCATATAACCACCTGCATCAGTAAAAGCTTCAATTGTTTTAGTTGATAACATGTCTTTCTGCATCATAAATACATTATCTAAATGCTTATATAAGTAATCATATACATTTGAGATTGCAGCTGAAACTGAATCAACTTGAATAATCTTCTTTCCTGCATTCTTTATCTGAGATTCATAAACACTTTTATCTTGAACTAAATATTGAAAATATGCCAAATCCCACATTCTATTATTCAGTTCTTTTTCCGATAGGACTGTATCTTTTGATATA
>CAJJBS010000026.1 GCA_905182385.1 Fidelibacterota bacterium TCS55 | reverse complement strand
TACCTAATTGCAGAATATTCATTTAAACCTTCATCCATCCAAGTATGATAACGTTCATTACTACCTATAATACCATAAAACCAATTATGCCCTACCTCATGCATAATCACCATTTCAAGAAGATGTTTACTTGGCATAGAAGCTATAACCGTAATATTTGGATATTCCATTCCTCCACCTGCAGATAAGTCACCATCCACTGCCGTTATATGATTATAAGGGTAATCACCATAGTAACGACTATACCAGTATCCAGAATCATGCAAATATTCAATTGAATTTCTCCAAGTTTCAGCATTTTTTGGTAAATAAAAAGACCATAAAATAACTTTGCGAGAAGAATTCGGTAGAGTTAACTCACCTTTTTGAACCAACCAATTCTTATCAGCAAACCAAGCAAAATCGTGGACATTCTTTTGTTTAAAATGAAGTGTTTTAAATTCAGAAGTTGATGATTCAGCATTAAATATTTTTGAAGATTTTTCAAGAGAAAGATTTTGCTTTGCTCCTACATTTATATTAATCGCTTTAGTTTTTGTCTTTTGATTCTTTTTAATCCATTCACTTAGTTCTTTTTTTGGTAAACCATTTAAAGAGTCAGTAATTGAAGTAAATGAATTAAGCCAGTTATATTCTTTTTCCCCATTAACTAGATCGCCTGTTGCCATAATTTTATAATCTTTAGGAAGAGTAATTTTCACATCAAAAGTTCCAAATTCTGAAAAAAATTCACCTTGATTTAAATAAGGCATTGGATGCCAACCCTTACGATCATAAACAGCTGGCTTAGGATACCACTGAGTAATCTCATAGTGTTTACCAGAATGACCAAGTCTTGAAAAAACTTTAGGTAATTTAATAAAGAAAGGTGTTTCAATTGTGATTGAATCACCTGATCTAAGAGGTTTACTTAGGTTTAACTTTACAACATCAATCCAATCTGGATGATAAGACCAATCAACTCTTTCACCATTAACTGAGAAGTCTAGGCTATCAATAAAACCTCGACTTAAAGAATCTGACTTTGCAAATCTTGATTTCGGTCCAGCTTGCTTTGCATATGCTGTAGAATCATTTTTATATGCATTAGGCCAAATATGGAACCAAATGAATGAAAGCTTATCAGGTGAATTATTAGTATAAATAATTTTTTCAAAAGCAGATAACGTATGATTATTATCATCTAGTTCTACAGTTATATCATAATCAACTTTTTGTTGAAAATAATCCTGAGACTGAGAAAAAGTAACAGATAGAGTAAAAAGACAAACAAATAAGTATTTCATTATAAACTCAATTAAATAGTTAAGTGAATTTAGATATTACTTTTTGAGATAAATATTCTAATTCTTTATTTTAGGCTTTATTTGACTTAATAAAGCTGGCAAAAATGTTAGGTCTCCAATTAATGCCGTAACAATTGTTATTACAGATAACATTCCAAACTCAATCGTTGGAGTGAACTGAGATAAAGTTAACACTAGAAATCCAGCAGAAAGAATAGCTGTTGTAGACATCATAGCGATTCCTGTTCCTAACATTGTTGAATCATTCGCTTGTCTATAATGCTGTTCAGATAATTCCATTCTGTAACGGATTAAATAATGAAGTGTATCATCTACCGCTATTCCAAATGCAACTGCAAAAGTCATAGCTGTAGCAGGTCTTAAAGGAATTTGCAAAAAACCTAAAACTCCAGCCATTACCATTATTGGGATAATATTAGGTAAAATTGAAATAAAAGCCATTTTTACTGAACGAAATAAAATAATCATCAAAAATGTAATAATAATTAAGGCGACTAAAAAGCTTCCTAATAAATTTTTAACTAAATAATTATTTGTTCTTAATGCAAGAAAAGCTGTACCTGTTACTTCAGCAGTAATGCCCTCTGGAATTATAGATGCTATATAAGTATTTAATTCTTTTTCAATCTCGGCACTTCTACGTGAATCAATATCTTTTATTTGTGATGCTATCCTAAGTTTTGTTAAATCTGAATTAATTAGTGAATTAAATTCACTATCGTAAAGAAGCATATACTGAGAAATGATATCTCTTGATATAGGAATACGATAAAAAGATTTATTACCATCATTCATGGCTTGATTGATTGCTTTTAAATAATCACTAACAGAAACTACTTTTCCAATTTCAGGTATATTTGAAATATAGTTAGCTAATTCATCTGTAAATGATAGTACCGCTACATCTTGGATATCTTCAAAATTTTTATTTTCATCGATTGTAATAATAATTTCAACAGGTAAAACGGAACCCATCCTATCTTCAGCTAATCGCATATCTTCTAAAAGGATGTTCCCTGGTCTTAAATCATCTAATAACTTAGAATGTGGGTTTATTTGAAGTGCGCCCAAAAATCCAATTACTGTAATAACAATTCCAGTAAAAATTATTTTTTTGGGATGACCTCTAACAATTATTATCAACTTTTTAACAATTTTAACTCTATATCCACGTGAATAAGCCTCTAGTTTTGCTTTAGGTGTTTTACTTAGAAGCATTAGTGTAGATGGAATAAATAAAACAGTAATTATAAATGCAAAAAAAACACCCAGTGCTGTAAAGATACCAAACTCTTTTACTATTTCTATATTGACCATTGATAAAGCACCAAAACCTATTGCAGTTGTAATACTTGTTAAGAATATAGCAGTCCCAATTTTTTGTAAAGACTGAGTTAAGGCTTCTCTTTTATTTCCAAGCAGATGTAGAGTCTTATAATACTTTACTAGAAAATGAACCGAATCGCTAATACCAACTACCATTAATAAAGTGGGAATAATATAACTAATTATATTAATCGTTATTCCAGAGGCAGTCATAAAACCTAAAGTCCAAATTATTGTTAATAAAACAACAATTAATGGTAAAGCTAAACCTACTAAAGATCTAAATAATAAACTTAATAGAAGGATTAGCATTGATAACACTGGTATTAAAAAAGTAATATTATCTTTAATCATGTACTGAACATATCGAGTTCTGATTATTGGTAGACCTGTTTGATGCCAAGTCCAATCTGTTCTTAATTGTAATTCATCGATTTGTTTAACAATTGATTCTCGACTTTCATGCTCATTAAAGGAATCAGAAACTTCTATAAGGATAGCAGCTACTTGTCCATCCTCCGAAATTAAATAGTTTTTTAATAAATCAGAGTTAAGGATCCGCTCTTTTGCATTATTTAAAGAATCAATTGATTTGGGAATATTTTCATAAACTGGCGAAAGTAAGTATTCTCCACCTTCTGTAAATAACTCTATATTTGTTAAACTAGTAACTTTGCTCACACCTTCAATATTTTCAAAAGCAGAAACCATTTTTTTGTTTTCTTCTAAGTTATTGTAAGAAAATGGATCATCTGATTGATAAAGTAAAAATATTCTATTGTCCACACCGTCAAATTCTTCACGGAAACTTAAAAACCTATTAATCACTGGATCATTTTGACTAAATAATTGTTCAATTGAAAAATCCATTTTCACCTTAGGTAAATAAGTACCTAGAATTAATGTTATTGTGGCTAAAATTGATAAAACGAATTTTGGGTGATTTAAAATAACTTGAATCAGTTTGTTGCTCATTTTAGTCATTTATATTTTATGTTTGTGGAAATTAATTTTAGGAAGGAAGATCTAAGAATAAATTGTTCGGTATTTAATTATAAAATTATTGTCGCAATCCTGAATATCAAAGAGTATTCAAAATTGCGACAATAAGTATTTTTTAAGATAGTTTATTTATTGACTAGAATTTAAGTCAAATCAAAACGGTCAAGGTTCATAACCTTGTTCCATGCATTTATAAAATCATTCACAAATTTTTGTTGAGAATCATTACATGCATAAACTTCTGCTAAAGCTCTAAGTTGCGAGTTGGATCCAAATACTAAATCAACTCTGGTTGCTGTTCTTACTTTTTCACCTGTTGAACGATTTTTTCCTTCGTAAGTATTTCTTCCAGTTGCTTCCCATTTAACATTCATGTCTAATAAGTTAACAAAGAAATCATTACTTAGTTTTCCTGGATTATCTGTAAAAATACCATGACCATCAGCGCTGATTCCAAGTGAGCGCATTCCACCAACTAAAACAGTCATTTCTGAAGCAGTAAGTCCAAGAAGCTGTGCTTTATCAAGTAACATATTTTCTGAGTTAACAGTGAAATCTTTACTATGGTAATTTCTGAAACCATCTGAAAATGGCTCAAGAACAGCAAAAGATTCAACGTCAGTCTGTTCATTCGTTGCATCTCCTCTTCCTGGATTAAATGGAACATTTTCACCAGAAGCTTGCTCAATACCAACGTTTCCAGCTAGAACAATTACATCTGCTAATGAAGTACCTGTTTCTGAAGAAATATTTTCTAACACGCTTAAGACACGAGATAGTTGTTCAGGATTATTACCTTCCCAATCTTTTTGAGGCGCAAGACGAATTCGAGCACCATTCGCTCCACCACGCAAGTCTGATCCTCTAAAAGTTGAAGCACTCGCCCATGCAGTTTCCACCATTTCTTGAATAGAAAGACCACTCTCTTTAATCTGTGTTTTTACATCTTCAACATTGTAACTGGTACTACCAGTAGGCGTTGGATCTTGCCAAATAAGATCTTCTTGTGGTATTTCTGGACCTAAATATCGATTTTTAGGACCCATGTCTCTATGTAGAAGTTTGAACCAAGCTCGTGCAAATGCATCTGCAAACTCTTCAGGGTTCTCATGAAAATGTTTAGAAATTTTATTGTACTCAGGATCTTCTCTCATCGCCATATCTGCAGTAGTCATAATAGTTGTAACACTATCAGAAGTACCTTCTGGGTCAGGAGCAAGATCTTCTTCTTTAGGATTAATTGGATGCCATTGATTAGCTCCTGCTGGGCTTTTAACTAATTCCCATTCGTAACCAAAAAGCATATCAAAATATCCATTATCCCATTGAGTAGGGTTAGGTGTCCAAGCACCTTCAATTCCACTTGTAATTGTGTCACGACCCACTCCAGATCCATGATCACTCGTCCATCCAAATCCCATTTCTTCTATGTCCGCAGCCTCTGGTTCAGGTCCTTTAAAATCTTCACTTGCTGCGCCATGAGCTTTTCCAAAAGTGTGGCCTCCAGCAGTTAAAGCAACTGTTTCATAATCATTCATGGCCATTCTTTTAAATGTTTCTCGAATATCTCTTGCGCTTGCAAGTGGATCAGGGTGCCCATCTGGTCCTTGTGGGTTAACATAGATAAGGCCCATTTGAACGGCTCCTAAAGGCTGGTCTAACTCACGATCACCTGTGTAACGTTCATTACCTAGCCACTCATCTTCTTTACCCCAAAAGATATCCTTTTCAGGTGCCCAAATGTCAGACCTTCCACCACCAAAACCGAAAGTTTTTCCGCCCATTGATTCAATAGCAACGTTTCCAGCAAGAATTATTAAATCAGCCCAACTTATTTTACTGCCATATTTTTGCTTAATAGGCCATAGAAGTCTGCGTGCTTTATCTAAGTTCCCATTATCGGGCCAACTATTAAGTGGTGCAAAACGTTGATTTCCAGTTCCACCACCTCCACGACCATCTGTTGTCCTATAAGTTCCTGCAGCATGCCAAGTCATACGAATAAAAAAAGGTCCATAATGACCATAATCAGCTGGCCACCAATCTTGAGAATCAGTCATTAGAGTATGAAGATCTTGCTTTAGAGCATCATAGTCAAGAGTCTTAAATTCTTTTCTATAATCAAAACCATTCATTGGATTTGATTTTGTATCATGTTGATGAAGAATATCTATATTTAAATTATCAGGCCACCATTGGTTATTTGATCGAGCACCTTGACTATGTTGACTCTCGGAGCCATGAGCTACTGGGCATTTACTTTCATTTTCCATTATTAATCCTAACTATGTTTTGCGTGTTTTTTACATGTGCCGATAATAAACATTTCTACTTTATCGACATTAAATTTAAAGTCTTTTTTTATTTTTGGGTGAATTGATTCATCTAAAAAGACAATATCAATTAAATCTCCACAATTTTTACATTTTAAGTGGTTATGAGGTTCAGTCTTCCAATCATATCTTGCAATATTACCATCATAAATAGTTTTTATATAACCAGATTTTTCTAATTGTTTCAAATTCCTATAAACTGTACCCAAACTAATATTTGGAATAGACTTCTTAGCTTCTGTAAAAACCCAATCAGCCGTTGGATGGGAATTAGTTTTATATACAATTTCACGAACTTTTTGTCTTTGATGACTAAATCTCATATTAAAAATATAAAAAATAAATAGTAATCATTCCTATTATTATTTAAAAATAATGAAGTAATTATTGGTTAAAATTACTTTATTTTCAAAGGTGTTTTTTAAATGAGATAAGGATAAATAATGTCACAATTAAATGATAGAGCTCCACTTTTTGAGCTTAAAAATACAAATAAAGAAGCAGTCTCACTTTCTGATCATATCGGAAAACCAGTTGTGCTAGCTTTCTTTCCAGGTGTATTCACGGGAGTATGCGATACAGAAATGTGCTCACTAAGAGATAGTATGACTGTTTTTAATGATCTAAATACTACAGTATTTGGAATTAGCGTTGATTCCCCTTGGGCTAATGGAGCATTTTCAAAAGAGTATGATCTTAATTTTGATCTACTTTCTGATTATAATAGGACAGTAGTTAGAGAATATGATGTAACCTTTAATGGCTTAGGCGGACTAGAGGGTTATGAATCCTCTAACCGAGCAGTAGTTATAATTGATTCTGAAGGTATGATTAAATATAGATGGGTAGCAGAAAATCCAGGAATTGAACCTGCTTATGATGAGATCATTACTACATTAAAAAATCTGTAATCAACTAGCCTTTTATAAAATAAAAAAGCCTCGATATCATCGAGGCTTTTTTATTTATTGAAGTTTAAAAGAACTAAAAGCCTTTAATTTTTGCTGATTTTTTATAGAGTTGAAAAACAATATGCCAACCTAGGGCAATCATTAACATCAGAACTAACCAATTCGTTGAATTAGTAATTCCAAAGTTACCACCTGACAATACAATAGTATGTTGATTCATCATCGTCCAGATTAATGGAACGCTCATGTAGGTATTATGTTTTGAACGTAATCCTGCAAGAGCAACTAATGAACCATCAGGCGCTTCACCATTTTTTATGGCAGTAATAATCTTTTGTTGTGCTGGCCAAATTCGAAACCAAACATTAAATGCCATAATTGTTCCAAAAAGAGTACCAAGATGTATATTGAATGAACGGTAGCTAAAGCCTGCCCAATCTTTCATTAAATACACAACTATACCGATAAGAATAAAACTTAAAATAGTAACTAAACGAAGATTTGAAGCAAGTCCACTTTTATAAAGTGTGTCATATAGAAAAACACCTAGGAATGTTACTGCAATCATAATAAATGCTTCTAATCCCCAACTTGAGGGTTCATCAAAGGTTAGGCCTCCGTGGTAATAAACCACTAAAAGAAGAATAAAACCTGTGACCCAAGTCCATGCTGCTCCCCACCTAAACCAGTAAAGTGCCCTTGGCATCAGTTCTGGTACAACTTTTTTCTTTGTATCTCCATCCATTGTTGCAGCAAAGTGACCGTTGATAAAATTAAAAAAATATAATAACCCAATCCACATAACACCAGCAATGATATGAAGCCATTTAAAAATAGGATGAATAAGTTCCATCATTATCTCCTTGATTTTTGATTCTTTATTTTTGTTTTAATGTTACTTTTTGCTGTAAACAAAAAATAATTACCTCTGTATACTAAATACTTTCACTATCTCTCATATGATAGAACTAAAGTTACATTCTTCAATGCTCTTCTATCAAGTAGTTGGATAAGGAAATAATTGTTCAAGAGAGGTCACTTTACCATGTTGGTCACTATATACAACATGATTACGATTAAACCTTGTATATGAATCAATCCCTGTTGCAGCTGCAAGAGTATGCAATCCATTTCTTAATGTTATCACATAATTCATTACTCTCCATTTTTTCTCATCAATGACTAATGCTTTTTGATGATCAGGATCAGTTGTTGCAACGCCAACTGGACATGTATTTGTATGACATTTCATCGCACCAATACATCCAACAGAAATCATCATCCCTCTTGCTATATTTACTAAATCAGCACCAGAAGCAAGTGCAATCGCAATTTTATCAGGGCTAAACAGTTTTCCACTTGCAAAAATTTTAACCCTATCACGAACTCCATTCTTCCTTAAGGCATCATCTAAATAAATCAATCCTGAATTAATAGGTAATCCCATCGTATCTGCCATTTCTTGATAAGTTGCACCCGAACCTCCTTCCCCTCCATCAATTGTAATAAAATCTGGACCTCTACCTGTTTCAGACATAAACTTGGTAAGTTCATCCGCACCATCAGAGCCACCCATAACTAATTTTATTCCAATTGGCTTTCCACCTACATTTCTCATTTCATCTATAAAGTCAAATAAAGTAGGAACGTCATGAAATTGATTATGACGATTAGGCGAATCAACAGTTTTCCATGCCTTCACACCTCTAATTGCAGCAATCTCTTCATTGATTTTGCTACCTTCAACATGGCCACCTCTTATTTTTGCTCCTTGAGCCAATTTAATCTCAAAACAACGCAATTGTGGGTTCGATGCTTTTTCTTTGAATTTTTCCCAACTAAAAGAACCATCTTCATTTCTTACACCAAAATTCCAGAACCAATCTGCATAATTACATCACCACCACCTATAGTATGGTAAGGAGCTAGGCCTCCTTCGCCAGTATGAACCCAAGAACCTGTTGCCATTCCTAATCCGCGACTAATTGAGCTAATAGCATTTTCACCAAGCGCTCCGTAACTCATTGCACTCATACCCACCGGTCCTTTTACGTGCCAAGGTTCTCGACATTTAGGACCAATAATAATTGCATTTTCATCAGGTAACGTCCATGGTGAAACATCTACTCCTTCTAAATGTTCAGTCCTCGAAAATAGACCTTCAGTGCCAACATAACGTTTTGTTGGAATTTTAGGAGTAAGCATTACCTTCATTTCTTCTTTTTGTTTTGGAAACATCGAGTTCCTAAGATAAAAGCCTGGCTTACTAAAATCACGCTTAGATCCAAAAGCAATTACAGTTTTTAGATATTTACCTTGAATAACAATATTTGAATAGTCTGATCTGCTAAAAGGTTTTCCTTCAGAATCAGAATCAAACATATACTGTCTAAACTCAGGTCCTAACATTTCAAGCAGATAACGAATACGACCCAGTAATGGGAAATTTCTTAAGATAGAATGTTGACTTTGTTTTTTATCATAAAGGTACCAAATCAAAAAGAGTATTGGAGGGACTGAAATCATTAGCAGGATTAAGCTTGTTAAAATAAATAATCCAATATTTTGAAAAAGTGTCATTTTATTCTACTTTCATTTTACAATTAAAATAGGGCATTGAGAGTTTTCAAGAACCTTCAAAGGTTTATTGCCTTGAAAAAATGTTTTTAATGGGTTTCTATTAGATGAGCCCATAACAATAATATGATTATCACCTGCTTCTCTAGCAATTAATTCTGAAGGTATACCACTTAAAGAAATATTTTCATGTTTGATATTACTTCGTCTTAAGAATTTTGACGTCCAATCGGCAGCAACCTTACAATTATCTTTAAATTCATCTGTTTTACTTACAGTAATAACATCAACTTCAATATCAAATGCTTGCGCAATTCTAACACCGTATTTTACTGCTTTTTTTGTACCAGCTGAATTATCTACAGCCAATAATAAACGATAAGTTTGATTTGACTTATAATTATTAACAATAAATATAGAACTGTTGATATACTGGATTAGATCATGTGCCATACCTCGTTTGCCACTACCGCCAATTATTGTGACATCATATCCATGGTTTTGAACTTCATTCTTCAATTCTTCAATAATATCTCCGTTTCGTAGAATGAGCTTTAAATCTTCACAAAAAGTTCCCTCAAGAAAAACTTCTGAACGCCCTTCCCCAGTTTCCACTAATGTATTTTTAGGGAATCCTGCTTCAATAGTATTAGTCTTAATTAATTTTTTTTCAGCTAGGTATTCAAAAGCCCACTCCAAAACATCTACGCCAGGCCGATCAATGTCCCATGATTCCATTCTCTCCTGAACCATATCCACTTCTTTCATACTAAACTGGTTAATTTTTTCACCAACATCAACAATGGTAGTTGGGGCTTTAAAAGCTTCTCCTACTTTCATCCCAACGCTCAGGGTTTCTCCCGAATAAGTCTTACTACTAATTGCGATTAATATTTTCATGATAATAAGGGCCAATAAAAAAAAGAAACTAAGAAAAGAAGGAAAATTGAAATTATAAATAATTTCCAACCTGCTTTGAAATAGTCATTTGAACTAACTAACCCGGTTGAATGTATAATCATACAGGTAGGTGAAGCCACAATTGTTAAATAGGCAAAAGCTGATGCAACCGAAGTAGCAATGCCTAATATTATAGGGTTACCACCCATATCTAGTACAATAGGGCCTAATACAGCAACTGTTGCTGCATTACTTAGTAAATTTGTTAATATTGCGCTAAGAACTACTGAGAAAAACCAACGTACTATTTCTATATCTTTAAAAATATATTGAAGAGAATAGAGTGCATTTTCAGCAACATATAGCGCTGCGCCAGTTTCTTTCATTTGTATTCCTAGAGAGATAGCTGATCCAAATAATAAAATAACACCCCAATTTGTTCTTCTAGCAATATCTGGCCATTCAATTAATCCAAATGTTAAATAAAAAAATACACCTGAAAGAGCAACAATCCCCAAACCAATAAATGGGCTTAAAAAGACCCAACCTAAAAAGACTAAAATGAAAACTAGAATAGACATTAATTGATTACCAGAAAGTTTTCCAGATTTTGCAACATTAACTTTTAATTTTCTAATAGCCGTATCTAGATTTTTTTGTTTTGGTGTAAATGTAAACCACAAAACAGCTACCGCGATTGGAATTTCTATAAGAAGCATTGGATAAGTATATTTCATCCATTCCAAGTAAGATATATCTCCTAAACCAAATTCTGATAAATATCCAATCATGATCACATTACGACCTCCTCCAGAGGGAGTGCCTATTGATCCAAGAGCACATCCATAAGCAATAGAAAATAAAAGCAATGTTGAAAGCTTTGTTGCTTTACTTGTATCCAAGCCAGCATTCTTAATTAATGCTAATACAACTGGTAGCATCATTGCAGCAACTGTGTGTTCTCCAATAAAAGAGGACATTAATGCAGATACCGTTACAAAGCCAAAAGTAATATTAAATGTTTTATTGCCAGTGACATTAATGATTGCAAGAGCGAGCCTTTTATCTAATCCTTGATGAACTATTGAGACAGCAAGCATTAAAGAGCCCATTATGAAAAAAACTGCATCACTCATAAATGAAGCGGCAACGCCATCTGGTGAATCAACACCTAATGTTACTTCCATTATAAGAATGAGGATTGCAACAGCAGGTAAAGGAATTGACTCAGAGACAATCAAAATCAAAGTTGCAATAACAATAATCAAGGTACGATGCCCTTCTGAAGATAGTCCTTCAGGAGTTGGTAAATAAAAGAGCACTATACTCAAGAAGAATGTTATAATTAACCATTTTTTTCGAGAAACCCAAAACAGATAATTTGCTAATGAATTATTTGAAAATGCTAACATTGTATAGTTGAATTTAGATGAATTTTAGTTTCAGTGCATGCAATCACTAGGAATTTTTCTACCATCATTCAAGATAGCCCATTTCCAAATAGGAACATTTTTTTTAAGTTCAAATATGAACCAATCCATTGCTTTAATTGCTTCTTTGCGATGTTTAGATAAAATCATTATATGAATACTAAGTTCACCTGCTTTTACTTTTCCGACTCTATGTCGGCAATAAAGATGATTTATAGTAAATTTTTTACAAACTTTATTGGCAAGATGCTTAAGCTCAGCTTCAGCCATTCCTTCATAATATTCATATTCTAAATATTTTATTGGTTTTCCTTTTTCTGTACCTCGTACTCGACCATTAAAAACTAATTCGGCTCCATTTTGATTATCATCATTAGTAATACCAAATGATTTAATTGATTTATTTGCAATTTCAACAATTACCATTTATCCTCCTTGTACAGGAGGAATAAAAACAACTTCATCAGCATCTTGAAGAATAGTTTCTTCTTTTTGATATTTTTGATTTATTGCAATTCTTAGAGGAACATTATTTAATTTTTTTCCAGCTTTTTTTCTAATAATTTTTTCAAGATCAATTGAAGTAGTATTTTCATCCAATTCAAAAGTTAACACATCAACACCTAAAGCGTATTTTACCTGTGAAAAGCACTTAACTTTTACATTTATCATAATTCAATAACTTCCATTGTATGATTCATTCCATCATACATCAATAGTTTGCCAATTAAGTTCTTATTTATACCCACAATTAATTTAATTGCTTCTAAAGCTTGAATATTTCCTATAATAGCTGGTAACATACCTAGAACTCCAGCATCTTCACATGAATCTTCAACGCTAGTATTTAAGTTTGGAAAAAGGTCCTTATAACCGGCACTTCCATTTACATTTAAAATGGCGACTTGACCTTCAAATCGAAAAAGCGCACCATAGACAGTTGGAATATTTAATTTCTTAGATATTTGATCAATCCTTTGCCTACTCTTAATATTATCTGTAGCATCAATTATCACATCTGTTTTTAGTAATAGTTCTTCACCATTTTTATTATCAAAAAAAATATCGACAGTTTCAATTATCACTTCAGGGTTTAAAACTTTTAACTTTGATTTTGCCGCAAGAATCTTTTTTTTGTTTACATCATCAAAACTATACAATGGTTGTCTGTGAAGATTAGAAATAGATACAAAATCATCATCAATTAATTTTAATTTTCCAATACCTGCCATAACAAGCGACTGTGCAACTGGACACCCAAGCCCTCCCATTCCAATTATTGAAACCTGACTATTTAGCAACTTTTTTTGACCTTTAATTCCAATCTCAGGTAGGACAGTTTGCCTTGCCCATCGACTTAAGTCTTCATTGTCATTATAATACTCTACCCAAGCTTGAGCGCCGCCTAATAAACTAAATGCATTATTAATTTTTTTTTCAATTATCATTCCTTCCGTAACTATCCCATACTGACAAACTAAAACTTTTTTTTTCGTTACATTTATACTTTCATCATCCGAAAATAAAATTGTATCTAAACCTAATAATGGGAATTTTTGTCTTTCTTTCTCTGAGCGAATATCAATAATTGTGAAATTATTTTTTTGTTTATTTAGAACTTCAGGAGTTATAATCATTTTATAGTTTTCCAAGGTAGCATCGTAACATCTATAAAATCACCTGGTTTTAAAAAACCTTCACCCTTGGTTGCACTTAATATACAATTTGCTTCTAATGCTGATGAAAGCATATGAGAACCTATTTTCGTAGAAGCTTTACATCTTAATTCTCCATTCTCTATCCATGATTGTCCAAATAGATATCTTTGTTTAAATTTTTCTAATGGAAAAGGTTCTGACAATATTCCTTTAGTTGAATCATCTTTTAGTGAGCCCATTAATTGTTTAAGTACAGGCCATACCCATATCATAAACCCAATGTAAGATGAAACAGGGTTTCCCGGTAATCCAAATATCAAACTTTGATTATTAGTACCAAAGAAAAATGGTTTACCAGGTTTTTGAGCAACTTTCCAAAAGTGTTCCTTTACTCCTAAATCTATAAAAACTTCTCTAACGTAATCATAACGCCCCATTGATACACCACCAGAAGAAATAATCACATCACAGGTTTCAAGAGCCTCAAGTAAAAATGATTTGAGTGAAGATTTATCATCTTTAATTACATTCCTCATTAATATTTTTGACCCAGCTTTTTTTACTAAATCTGCAAAAAGAAAAAGATTTGAATTATAAATTTCTCCTTCTTTTAAATCTTTTCCTGGTTCAATTAATTCATTTCCCGTTGCAAAAATAGCAACTTTTGGTTTTTTTGAGACTGCTAATTCACTATAGCCAAAAGAAGCACAAACACCAATCTCACTTGTAGTTATTATTGTACCTTTCTCTATTAAAATATCACCTTCATTTATCTCTTCTCCCATTTTACGAATATGTTGTCCTCTTTTAACTTCAATCATAATTTGAACGTTTTTATCATTTGAAAACCCACTGGTATCTTCAACCATAATTATAGCATCTGCACCCTTAGGAATTTTTGCACCAGTCATGCATTGAATACACTCACCTTTTTTTAATATTAAATCCGATGGCGATCCAGCAGAACTCTCATCTATATTTTTTAATGATACCGTACTAGTCCTAGTTGCACCAAATGTATCGGATGATCGAACAGCAAATCCATCCATAGCAGAATTATCAAATGAAGGTGAAGGAAACTTAGCTTTAATATTATTTGATAAAATTTTTCCTGAAGAACTACTTAAATCAACACTCTCTGATTTTAGTTCAAAAATATTTTTTTGAATAATTGATTGAGCATCATTCACAGATATCATAATAGCCCCTTTAATAATATTACTATTGCAAAAATTATAACACTACCCATCACTCTTTGAATCTTTGAGGCACTAAATCTTACTGAACCTAGATAAGAGCCTATAAACCCACCCATAATTACAGCAATAGATAAAGGTAATATAAAATCTAACTCCAGAGAACCTGTCCTCATTCTTGCAGCAATGCCTATCAATGAATTTAACCAAATAAACATAGCGCCCGCAGCAGCAGCTTCTTTTTCTGAACCAAGACCAAACATTATAATTATTGGAACAAGGTAAATACCACCACCAATCCCAATTCCACCAGCTACAAAACCTAAAATACTACCAGTGAAAAATATTAACATTTTTTTTTGAAGATTATTTAAAGAAATTGATATTTTAAGTTCATTGAAAAAATAAATTCTTATAACTACAATTATAAGTGTAATTAATAAAAATAATTCAAATGTTTTCTTTGATAGATCTAATGAACCAGCAAGGTAAGCCATAGGCAAAGATGTAATTAAAAATGGAAAAATCAAATCAAAACGACCATAGCCATTTCTCCAAAAATTAATCATTCCAAAAAATGTAACTAGTAAGTTTAATATTAGTGAAGTTGTAGGAATGATTTGATAACTAATTCCAAAAATTGCCATTAATGCAGCATACGAAGATCCTCCTCCAAGCCCTACACTTGAATAAATACATGCTATAAAGAAAAATAATAGAGGTAGTACATAATCCATTAATGTTTTTCACCCTTCATCATATGAAATGAATGAAAAATAGTTGGAATTAAAACATTCAGAGTATCTTTCGCTGCACCAGGACTACCAGGAATACAAATTATGATTGTTTTACCAATTAATCCCGCTTTCAATCTTGATAGGATTGAAGTCTTTATTTTACTTCTTCCATAAGCATGCAAGGCTTGTTCTATTCCAGGCAAATTTGAATTAAAATGCCCTTCTAATTTCTCAATAGTTAAATCTCGTGGACCTAATCCTGTACCACCGGTTGTAATAATTAATTCAATACCTTCGCTACTCCAATCTTTAATCGTAGATAATAATTTTTTAGATCCATCTGGTAAAATACATTGATGATCCACAATACAGCCTACATCCTTAAATCCATCAGTTAAGATTAAGCCGGAAATATCTTCTGACTCTGATTTAGAAATCGAATCACTAATTGTAATGATACCTACACTAGGACGATAATCTGTTAAATGATTGCTTTTACCTCCAATTTTTTCTACTAATTTAATTTCTCCAATTTCCATAGTTTTATCAACTGCTTTACACATATCGTAAATAGTTAGAGCTGCAATTGAAACTGCAGATAATGCTTCCATTTCTACACCAGTACCATCTTTCACTTTAACTAGTGAATAAATAAGAATAGCATTGAATTCAATTTTGAAATCTAAATTAATATGAGAAAGATTTAATTGGTGACACATAGGAATTAATTCTGAAGTTTTTTTTGCTGCTTGGATACCTGCAATTTTAGCAGTTGTTAAAACATTACCCTTGGGTATATTATTTAATTGAATGGCTGATATTGTATCGGGCAACATGGTTATTCTTCCTTCAGCTTTAGCCATTCTATTATTTGATATCTTATCAGTGACATCAACCATTTGAACCTTTCCTTCTTTGTCTAAATGTGAAAACTCTACCATTTTAACCTCCAATTTGTGACATAGATTCCCGAGGGTTTCCATTATTATTTTGAGCAAGCCATCCATTTTTATGTTTATTAAGAAATGATCCCAATATTATTGATTTAATTTTTTCATCTGATCCATTATTACGCATAACATCTCTTAGGCTAGATTCATCTTTACTGTAAAGGCAGTTTAATAATTTACCATCAGCTGTAATCCTAATCCGATTACATGAACCACATAAATTTCTTGTATAAGAAGGGATTACAGCAATCTTTCCCTTTGCTCCTTGAAATTGGAAAGCATAGTGCTCAGTACTAGAGCCATGAATCAAATTAATTTTGTTAGATTTTTTTTGTAGATCTTCTAAAATATCTTTTGAATGATAAAATTTACCTGTCTTCCAAATTTGATGTGAATCAAAAGGCATTAACTCAATAAAGCGAACTGTAATATTATTTTCTATTGTAAGATTTGCAAAGTCCATAAGCTCATCATCATTAAAATCTCGCATGGCTACTACATTAATTTTAATAGAAGGAATCCTAGACTTAATTGCTAAATATATATTTTCTATTACTTGCTCAAAAGTATCTCTACGAGTAATTTTTTTAAATCTACTATTTCTTAATGTGTCTAAACTAATATTGATTCCTGATAAACCAACTGATTCAAATTCTTTTAAATATTTATTTAAAAGAATTCCGTTAGTAGTAAGATGAACTGAATTGATTCCTTTCATGTTAACTGCATATTCAATCAATTCACTAATATCTTTTCGCAATAAAGGTTCTCCGCCTGTAAATCTAATTTTTGAAACACCTAATTCTGCTGATATAGTAAGTATTTTTTTTATTTCTTGAGTTGTCAATAAATCACTTTTATGACGAAGAGGAAGTCCTTCTTCTGGCATGCAATAAATACAGCGAAGGTTGCAATATTCATTAACGGCTAATCGAAGATAATTGAAGATACGATCGTGTTTATCAACGATTTTAGGACGCACAGTTTTTACACTGTTATCCAAAGTGGGGTAGATTTTATTTATTTTTTTCATTCTCGTTCCAAGTCACCCTAATTATTAGGGATCGGGAGCAAATTCTAAAATTTCTTTTAGAACCGTACCGGCCAATAACCATATCTAGTAATTTAGATTTAGGCTATTTGGCTAAGAGATTGAATAGAATATATTAAGAATTATCTAAATAAAATTGATTCTTTTGAGGGGTCAAAGGTCTCCCCATCCATAAAGGTCTGCGTAATCCATTCGGGTGTGTCTCTTTAGACTTAGCCCATTCATTCCATTTTTTAAAATGCTCGAATGACTTATTTGTATCAACGTAAATATCTCCGTATTTCTCACCATCTAAGGGTAAAGAAATACTAACTTTTTGAAGCCAACAATGCGCACCAGAAATTGGATCTGGATTAGTAGGATGTGTAATATTTTGATGAACACCACCATCTCGCCACCAAATTCGATTAGTATCTGGATCATTTGTTTTCCAGGGTTCTATGCCTTTTACCGTTTCCATCTTCCATTTACCATCACCCATATTTTTAATATCTACGGTATTTGTCATAAAACGATTACCTTCGTCTTGTTGTCTACGCCATCTACCAATATGATGAGAACAAGCAACAACTCCTGGTTTTATAGCTTCCGTAACCCAAACCTTATCAACAAACCAACCAATTTCAGTCGTAATTTTTAAACAATCACCGTTTGCTACCCCTAATCTTTTTGCATCTTTAGTATGGATCCAAATCGGATTTCTATGAGCAATCTCCGTTAGCCATTTAGCATTAGCTGAGCGCGAGTGAATATGCGTTGGTAACCTAAAATTAGGAAGTAATACACATTCGTTTTTAGTTAAGTCCATTTCATCTCTATGAATATGGCTCTTTATTCTATATCCAGGTGTTGCATGCTCTGGATAACCAAAATCAACAATAGTCTGTGAATAAATTTCCTGACGCCTTGATGGGGTTGGAAATCCTGAATAATTCTTCCCATCAACATGAACTCCAATAATCTTGCCATCTTTTTCTATCTGACCATTTGGCTCGATTGATTCATTTGCTTCAATTTCTTTCTCATTATTTTTATAAACTTCATCATCCACCAAAAAAGCACCAAACTTTCGCATATAGTCTAAAGCATTAAGGCCTTCTAATTTTGCCGCTTCAGGCAAACCTTTAGTATGGTCAAAAATATATTGATAGTATTCATCTATATTTATTTTTTCACCTTTTCTATATGGACTCATGAAATGCTTTCGAATTCCTAAGTCACCATCTTTATCTATCCGCCATGAAAGTTCAATCCAAAATTCATCTTCTTCCCATACTTCTCCTGGGTTTACTTCATATGTAAATTTAATTTCTTTTCCATCTCTCCTCGCTTTTTCTCTTAGGACTGGTTGCCTAAATGCAATCCAAACACCAGCTTGAGTCTCATATGAGTTAAGATCATGACGTTCTGAAGCATGTCCCATAGGTAATACATAATCAGCAAAGAAGGCTGTTTCATTCCAAGTCGGAGTGAGGGCGATATGGCAACCAACTTTTTCTATATCTGAGAGCATTTCAATCCAACTAAATCCGTCTGGGAAGGTCCAAACTGGATTAAAAACTCGCGTAAAATATACATCTAATATCCCACGACCATCTTTAATTAAGTGTGGTAAAATCTGACCCATTTCGTAATGAGCCATTGTGTATTCCTTTGGCCAAATCAATTCATTCCAAGCATCTGGTCCTGGAGGAGTATCAAAAAACTCTGGATGAAATTTATTCCAAGCACTTGGAGATGTGCCCCCCTTTGTACCAACTGACCCGGTTAATACATTTAATAAGTGAAGTGTTCTAGATACCTGCCAACCTCCCAAGTTACCAATAGATGCACCACGCCAAACATGCGTTGATAATTTACTACCCGCTTTACCAATCATCTTTGCAACTCTAACTATTTGATCCGCCTCAATCTGAGCTTCTTTAGCTGCATATTCAGGTGTGTATTCAGCCCATTCTTCTTTTAATCTTATAATAAATTGGTCAAATTCTACAGGGTCCTCTGGATGAAGATTTTTAAGATAATCATCCCAATTAACCCAATTCTCCATATAATGTCGGTCGTATAGATCATCATCTAAAATTATTTTTGCCATTGCCATATAAACAGCAGATTCAGAACCTGGATAAGTAGGCATCCATTCATCTGCCATTGATGCTGTATTAGAGAGACGAGGATCCATGACAATAAGTTTTGCGCCTTTCATCATGCCTTCCATTATTCTTTGCGCATGTGGATTAAAATAATGACCAGTTTCTAAATGAGAGGAAGCTAATAAAATTACTTCTGCATTTGTATGATCAGGACTGGGTCGATCATATTTATGCCATAAAGCATATCCAGTACGTGCACCAGCAGAGCAAATATTAGTATGTGAATTATGGCCATCGACGCCCCAGGCTTTTAAAACTCGTTCAGCATAACCTTCATGCCCAGGTCTACCAACATGGTATACAACACCATCTTTTCTTTTCCGGATTGAGGTGGCAATTTTTTCTGAGATTTCATCCATGGCCTGCTCCCATGAGATTCTCTCCCACTTCCCTTCACCTCTTTTGCCAACTCGCTTTAAGGGATAGAGAATTCTTTCAGTATCATTAATTTGGTTAATTGTAGCTGGACCTTTTGCGCAGTTTCTTCCACGACTACCAGGATGATGTGGATTACCTTCAAACTTTCGTACTTTGTTTGAATCCTTATCTACATAAGCTAAAAGACCACACGCAGATTCGCAATTAAAACAAGTGGTCGGAATGATTGAATAACGACGTTCTTTTTTCTCAGGCCAAGCAAGTGGGTCTAATTCAGCAAAGTCATCCCATTCGCTTGGATCAGGATATTTATATAATTCTTTTGGTCCCTCCATTATAGAATCTTCAGACCAATCAGGTCTATCTGAAATTTTAGAGATGAGGCCTATCGACTCCGAGAAAGTTTCTATCCAACTTCTTTTCATTTTTAGCTCAATGGTATCATTTGTGGAATTCGAATACGTACATATTCAGTTAAATAATTGCCTATCAATGATAAAACTCCTGAAATAATCAGAAGATTCTCAATCTGAGTAGATAACATTATAATTGGTATAATAGTTCCAATTACAAGACCACTCCAAAAGTACTTAGAGTAATATCCTTTAGTCATTAGCATAATAGCTTTTTTTGAATCTGGTGTATTATCAGGAAAACGTATTTCTTTAAAAATGATTAGAAGATTAATAATAATTGCAAAAAACAATAAATTACTCATCATGCTTCTTGATGCTGGCTCAATAAGAATCATAACAAACGAGCCTGAAATAATTGCATGAACTAACATATGAATTGCTGATAACCATTTTGATTGCCAAAGATCTCGTGCCCTTGCCTGAGCAAAGAGAAAAGCAGTGTAAACGGCGCCTAATATTGCAAAGATTGAGCCTACCCCCCATAACCAATTCCAACTTAAGCCATAATAATTATCAATTAATTTCAACATAACTAATCCACCAAAAACTGTAATTATATACGCTCCTTTTACTAACCAAGACTTCCACTGAGGGCGAAGTAAAACATAAAGAAACCGATCTGGACGGTCTAAATCTTTAACAAGTAAAGCTCCCGTAATACCCATAAATATTAAGGTTGTAACAAGGCCATAAAGCTCAGCAGATCTCTCTAAAGGGCCATTAATAAAATTCCAAAAACCCATCATCATAAAAGTTCCAGTTGCAATAGCTTTTGTCAAAACATAAGCTGAAACTTCCCATCCCCATAATACACCTTTACTAGGGGTATCATAAACTCTACGTGGTTCGCCTTGATCTATGTCTTGCTGAATTTCTTTAGCAACATTATCTATTGCTCTTTGGTCAAAAGATTTCCCCGTTCTAGCTGAATTCTCCATAGCTAATTGCACTAATAAATTTTCTGTATCTGATTCAGCTAATTTCTTGTCAGCATATTTAGCATAATGACCAACACCTTTTGATTGTTCAGACCAAACATAGTTTTTTTCTTGTGAAGTTGCATTTGGATCAAGCATTTCTTTTGAACCATTTACATAATACAGGTTTGGATCCGTCATCTTTTCTGGTTTACGAGTCATTGTATTTTCATTTGCAATCAATTGTGAAATAGGAGTGCTAGGATCATCTAAATCTCCTGAAATAATAGCTTCAACAGGGCATACTGTTACGCAAGCTGGCTCATAACCAGAATCAACTTTATGAGCACAATAATTACACTTCGCAGCTGTATTAGTGTCAGGGTCAATATAAAGAGCATCATAAGGACAAGCTTGCATACAAGACTTACACCCGATGCAACGATCGTTATCAAAATCTACAATTCCATCTGCACGATTATAAAGCGCTGTTGTCGGACAAATTTCAACACAAGGTGCATCTGCACAATGATTACATCTATGTACTGAAAATTCACGAGTTGAATTTGGAAATTCACCTTTTTCAATATACTTAACATGCGTGCGATTAACACCAATTGCAACGTCGTGCTCACTTTTGCAAGCAACAGTGCAAGCATGACATCCAATACACATGCGGTTATCTATTACAAATCCATAATTCATATACTTACTTCTCTCGTATATTTAGACACTAAATATTAACGAAAAGTTATAATCAAATTGTCTACAAAAATTAAAGCAAATGCGTATATTTTAATTGGAGGTTTAAGCAAACGTTTTGGCAGTCCAAAATGGGAAGCCAAACTAAAGGGCGTTCGTTTAATTGATCATACATGGGAAATATGTAAAGTTTTTAAAAAACAATACATAATTGGTAAG